>JBJXDV010000499.1:0-6672 GCA_046153465.1 Chitinophagaceae bacterium | reverse complement strand
CAAAAGCAGGGCAATTAACCTTACTGCAATAACTAAACGATAATTGAAGGAAGCCGAATATAAAAGCTGCAGCAATGCTGCTGATAACAGGATGATGTTGAAAATATCGGGTCACTCTTTTTTTCATGGCCTACCTAATAATATTTAATGACATTTATTTAGCGTGATTTGTTGCTTTGAACTAATAATAATTCAGTAACCAATGCTTCCCATTCCTGTTCCAGTGAAGTAGAAGGGCTTTTTTTGCCAGCCCGCCGATACCAATAATCTGCGTTCCATTGATCGCCTTCTTTTCTATGTAAATAAGCATGTATCCAGGCGGCTGTTTTATCTTCCAAATCCTGAATTAATTCATGTGATTTGGTCCAGTTCCCTTTAGCATCATACCATAAAGAGTGTAGATAAACAGTCAATCCTTCAGGAGGTGTTGGTTCAGCAATTGTTTTTATAAATGATGGTAAATTCATGAAAAAAAGCAGAGACGCTTGGTCACTGCTATAAAATTAATTTTTCTTTAATTAGACTTTTAATAATTTAAATGCATGACTCCATTGATTCTTTGTAAAACCAGGAAGACACCAAAGAATACATAAAGGTTCTATAGCACGGGCAGCTTCAGCTTTACCCATATCTTCTGTTTCCCATCCAAAATGAGTCAGTATATCTCTAACAGTATCTTTTGCATTTTCATCATTACCTGCTATAAACATAGTTGGTGGCCCTCCCTTAAAAACAGGCTTGTACATTAACCCGCTACCTACACTATTAAATGCTTTTACCAATCTTGCTTCTGACAGCAGTTGCTGGATTTTTTCCATTAACGATTCATTCGGGCCGGTAAAGAATTGCAACACACCGTTTACGGGTGCTGTTTTCGCAATTGGATTGGTAGCATCAATTATTATTTTGTTTTTGAAATTTGACGCATCTATTCCCTTTACTATTTCTAAAGTAGCTTCTCCATTAGTAGCCAACACAATCAGTTCTCCAAATTTTGCCGTATCTGCAAAATTTGCAATGGCAACAGCATTGTTTTCGTTTTTAAATTTTACTACTTCTACTTTTAAATGATTGCGTGTGCCCAGGGTAACCACATGCCCTTCTGCAATAAACGCTTTTGCCAATACTTGCCCAACCTGACCGGAGCCGATGATTCCAATTTTCATAATGATTCTTTTTAATGATTATTGTATATACAAGTGATAAAATAAAAAAATTATCCCGACAATTTATCAGCTACTTTCCCCATATTCTGTACCAGCTTTGCACTTTCTTCCTTACCGAGAATAGAAGAGTAACGTTTATAAAATTCATGCATACACTCTTTTAATTGTGGCAGCATATTCTTTCCTTTTGGGGTAGGATATACATTGGTTGTTTTACCTTCGGATATACGGATAACCAATTTTTTTTCTTCCAATTTTTCAATTAAACGGCTTATGGTGCTGGGTTTCAATTGGAGTTGATTTGCCAGCATACCTGGTTGAATTCCGGGCTCTTCAATGGTGAGCATCAACAGGTAAGCATAACTGGGTGCTAAATCTACTTTACTCCAACTTTCCTGGGCAAGCGTATCAACTTTACGGGCCAGTGAACCGGCAGTAAAATAAAGGCATCGGCAATAATTGCTTTCGGAAGTTTTCATATAGTAAGTAAATGTAGATAATTTATAGTTGTATATACAATTATAAATTAAATTTTTAAGAAATTATTAATAAAACCAGTTAAATAAATTTCCTGCATTTGTATATAGCTTGGCGTTAGCTTCAGAATATATTCTTCCGATTGAATAAAAGGCAATGGCTCGAGTTCTTCTTTTTCATGTTCAATCATTTCACAAATCAATGGTGAAGTAGCTTCTAAATGAAATTGAAGCGCTGCGGTATTTTGGCCGTGTAAAAACCCTTGTTGATGGCATGCGTCACTACTAAACAATTGAGTGGCTCCTTCAGGTAAATCAAAAGTATCACCATGCCAGTGAAAACTCATAAACGCATCGGGCATATGGCTTGTTAAAGAACTTAAATGTGGATGTTCGGTTTTTATTACTGGCCACCAGCCAATTTCTTTTTGATGATGTTGAACAATTTTTGCACCCAATGCATCCGCTACTAACTGGGCCCCCAGACAAATACCCAACACTTTTTTATTATTCTGTATTGATTTTTTTATAAAATGCTTTTCACTTTTTAGCCAATCGTAGATCGATTCTTCATAAATATTCATTGGCCCGCCTAAAACAATCAGTAAATCAAAAAGATTCGATTCGGGAAAATGAACCGTTTCGAAAACCTTAGAATACGTAACATGGTACCTGTTGCGTTCTGCCCAGTTAAGCAGATAGCCTGGTGTTTCAAATGAAACATGTTGGATAAAATGTACACGCATGCTTTTCCTCTGCCTGTTTTATGTAGTTTTACAAAATTGAATAAAAGGAATGCCGAATCCAAACTTAGATAGTAACAAAGATATATTGACCGCTGCTGAAAAGGAATTTGAAAACAATATCCGACCAGCACAACTATCCGATTTTTCGGGTCAGCAACAAATCATCGACAACCTGAAGATATTTATAAAGGCTGCAAAAATTCGGGGCGAAGCATTGGATCACGTATTGTTTCACGGCCCGCCAGGCCTTGGTAAAACAACCCTTTCCCGAATTGTAGCGAATGAATTAGGTGTAAACATCAGGGAAACATCAGGGCCTGTTATTGAAAAACCCGGCGACCTTGCCGGATTACTAACAAACCTTGAACCTAACGATGTATTATTTATTGATGAAATTCACCGGTTGAGCAATGTAGTGGAAGAATATCTTTATGCTGCCATGGAAGATTACAGGATCGACATTATGATCGATAGCGGGCCGAATGCCCGTAGCATTCAAATTAGTTTAAATCCATTTACGCTTATCGGCGCAACTACCCGTAGCGGACTATTAACTGCTCCATTGTTATCTCGTTTTGGTATTAAATCGAGATTAGAATATTATAATGCAGAAACACTTTTTAAAATTATTATGCGTTCGTCGTCCATTTTAGGAGTAAATGTAAGCCCGGAAGCAGCCAAAGAAATTTCGGGGCGAAGCAGGGCCACCCCTCGTATTGCAAACGGTTTATTAAGACGGGTACGCGATTTTGCTCAGGTTCTTAATGATGGAAAAATTGATATTGGAATTACTCAACACGCACTGAAAGCATTGAATGTTGATGAACATGGACTAGATGAGATGGATAACCGAATTCTGGCTGTCATCATCGAAAAATTTAAAGGGGGCCCCGTAGGATTGTCTACCATTGCTACAGCAGTAGCCGAAGAGGCTGGAACTATCGAAGAAGTATACGAACCATTCTTAATTCAGGAGGGTTTCCTTCAGCGTACACCAAGAGGAAGAGAAGTTACAGCAAAAGCCTATGAGCATCTTGGGAAAAAATCAAGCTTCAAATCCGGTGAAGGATTATTGTTTTAGTAAAGTACTACGCCATTGTAACTAAAGCAAGAAAACAAATTCAAGTTTTTAGTTCTGTAGTACAAATAAAAAACCATTCCCGTAGGAATGGTATAAAAAAAGGATGATTAATTTATACGGTTGGAACAGGTGCTACCAAGCGGAAACCGTTACCGTGGATATTTACAATTTCAATCTTATCATCGTCTTTCAGGTACTTGCGCAATTTCGCAATATACACATCCATACTTCGGCCATTGAAATATGTATCACTTCCCCAAATTCTTTTAAGCGCCTGTTCTCTTGGAAGTAAATCATTCAGGTGTTCGGCCAGCATTTTCAAAAGCTCATTTTCTTTGGGTGAAAGCGTTTGCATTTTTCCATCGTGGCTTAATTCACGCAATTTCGGAAGGAAATGATAACTGCCTAAATCGTATGATTTATTTTCCTGCTCTTTATTTACTTCTTCATTGCGTTTTAAAATAGCTTTTATTTTAAGCAGCAACACTTCACTATCGAAGGGTTTGGTAATATAATCATCGGCACCCAGTTTGTATCCTTGTATAATATCCTCTTTCATCGTTTTTGCACTTAGAAAGAATAAAGGAATATCTGGATCTACATCCCGAATCTCTTCCGCCAGTGTAAAGCCATCCATATGAGGCATCATAATGTCAAGAAGGCACAATTCAAATTTTTCCCGCTGGAAAGCGGCTAGCCCCAACCGTCCGTCTCTTTCAAGTGTTACGTCAAAATCAGAAAGTTCTAAATAATTTTTCAAAACCATACCGAGGTTCTGGTCGTCTTCGCAAAGAAGAATCTTGTGTTTCTTACCTTCCATACTTTTAATGTTTAGATGTTACTGTAAATAAAAGTAAATAGTTTGCCAAACAAGGGTTTTGGCGAATAATGTTTTGTTAATAAAGATAGCGCAAAAGGGGGATGGTGATTTGATAATTTTTGAGATTGAAGCCTGTACAAAGAAACCTTTTCTATTCTAAAACAGCAGAAAATTTTGGATACTGAGTATAACCATAATTGTTCCTAAAAGCTAATTCATCTTGATTTACCTTTACAGGATTAATTATTTAAAATGCGATTAACCGCTGAAAATAGATTTAAAAAACTAGTAGTGATTGGCGACCGCGTTCTTATTCGGCCAGCTAAACCGAATGAACGAACGGAAAGCGGACTTTATTTGCCACCTGGTGTACAGGAAAAAGAAAAAGTACAACAGGGATATGTTATTAAAACGGGTCCTGGCTATGCTATTCCAATGCCTGCAGAAAATGAAAGCTGGAAAGGAGAAGAAGAACAGGTAAAATATTTTCCTTTACAGGTAAAAGAAGGAGACCTTGCAATTTTTTTAGTGAGTGGTTCCACTGAGGTAGCCTATGAAGGAGACAAATATTTTATTGTGCCCCAGGGAGCTATTTTAATGTTGGAAAGAGATGAGGAAATATAAATTCGTGCGATTCTTTAAATTGAGTTGTAGTCTGCTCAATTTTTTACCAGAAAGAAGGTTCCTCCCCCGGTAGCTGGTGAAATAGCCCTCCAATAGCCCTCAATTCTTTTTACTGTATCAGTAAATTTAGCAGCAAAGCGAAAACTATCTCCGGCAGGAAAAGTATAATTGGTAATTATACTATCGCCTGCCAAAACCCAATTTCCAAATAAATAAAATGGTTGAGTATCTGCTTCTACTGTGGCCGTTCCGTTTGTTCTAAAATTTGCCGCAAAAGGAAGGTTAGGTATATCTGCATTTCGACCAAATCTGCCTTCCCATCCGCCCGGTATCTTATAAGTAGTAATTGGAGGTTTAGTAGGACCCTCAATTATACAAAGCTCTTTTTGACAAGCTGTTGATAATACAAGAATAAACAATAAAAAAATGCAGGATGGAAAAATAGGCCTTCTCATAGTTGATTTATATGATAAATTCAATTGGTTAACTTCCTCCTCAAGACGAAAATTCTACTAAATAGTTGTATGATGTGAGTAAAAATTTGGCAAATCATTATTATACATTGAAAACCAAGATTGTTTTTTATAACCTGAATATTTCATTTCATCTAATCGCGTATCTTCCCAAAAATTTTTATGCCAAATCCGGATATTTTTTTGCAAGCTGTTCAAAATGGGTATTTATTTAAAGGAGAATCTGCTATTCTAGGTATTGGGGTTTTGGATGGCCAGCCTGTTACCGGAGCAATGGTAAGGCTTCCCTTTAAAACAATGAATCGCCATGGGTTAATTGCCGGGGCTACCGGAACCGGTAAAACTAAAACTCTTCAGTTAATGGCTGAGGCGCTAAGTGACGCAAGTATTCCTGTAGTATTAATGGATATAAAAGGAGACTTGAGCGGAATTGCTGCTGCAGGGTCCATTAATGATAAAATTACCGATCGTTGTTTGAAAACGGGTATTGAATACAAGCCTGCGGCCTTTCCTGCAGAATTAATGAGCCTTAGTGCAGAGAAAGGTGTGAGGTTACGCGCCACCGTTAGTGAGTTTGGCCCAATTTTACTGTCAAAAATTCTTGGATTAAATGATACCCAAGAAGGTGTGGTATCAATGATTTTTAAGTATTGTGACGATACTAAAATGCCGTTGCTCGATTTGAAGGATTTTATTAAAGTACTACAATATATCGGCAACGAAGGCAAATCAGAATTAGAAAAACAGTATGGTAAAATTTCTACTTCCTCTACAGGTACCATATTGCGAAAAGTTATAGAGTTGCAGCAGCAGGGCGCTGATACATTTTTTGGTGAGCCCAGTTTTGAAGTGGACGATTTGATGCGCATCGGTGATGATGGCCGGGGAATGATCAGCGTATTACGCGTTACCGATATGCAGAGTAAGCCCAAATTATTTTCAACGTTTATGCTTAGCCTCTTAGCTGAATTATATGCCACCCTACCTGAGGAAGGAGATATGGAAAAGCCAAAGTTGGTGCTAATTATCGATGAAGCCCATCTTGTTTTCCAGGAAGCAACAAATGCATTATTGCAACAAATAGAAACTGTAATAAAATTAATTCGATCCAAAGGGGTAGGTATTTTCTTTTGTACTCAAAACCCTCAGGATATTCCTGCCAGCGTATTGGCGCAATTGGGATTAAAAATACAACATGCCTTACGTGCCTTTACAGCAGCAGATCGTAAAACGATTAAACAAGCCGCACAAAATTATCCCGAAACTGAATTTTATAAAACGGAAGA
>JBJXDV010000498.1:0-3232 GCA_046153465.1 Chitinophagaceae bacterium | reverse complement strand
CCAAACAGCCTGGGTGCTGTCCACAAAATGTATGTCTTCGTATTTCTTTTTCATAATCCTATTTATTTTACCCTTTATCACAATTTCCCCTTACTTACCTTTTGCCTTACCGTTATTTGCAGAAGATTCTTTTATGGATTAATTAGCAGACTGCGTCATACTAACCTTTAAGAAGGAAGCGTTAACTGTTTGCAAACTCTTTAACGTAAAATTAAGGGTTCGTTCATTCCCGCTACTCCTTTTTAATTGAAATTCGATTCCTGAAATGTCCATGCTTTTGCTTTTTTGAGCATAAACCAATCTTATCCCTTTATAACCATGATCAAGCTAACTCTTACGCTGCTATTTCTGATTTCGTGCACATTTGCTTCTTTTAGTCAGCTAGCCACTGTAAAAGGTATCATTACCGATACCGCTGAAAAAAAATCATTATCAAATTCTGTTATTGCACTACTGAAATCAGCCGATTCTACATTAGTTAAATTCACCCGAAGTAATAAAGATGGTTCCTTCACTATCTCTAATATTCCCGCAGGCAATTATCTTGTTTTAGTAACCCATCCTACCTATGCCGATTTTTTTACACCCACTTCACTTAAAGATACGTCGATCGTTGATATGGCCACTGTTCCCATGATACTCAGGAGCCAGTTATTGGAACAGGTAATCGTGAGGCAGCAATTAGGGGCCATTCGAATTAAAAAAGATACCACTGAATATATTGCAGATAGTTTTAAAGTAGCCGCCAATGCAAGCGTAGAAGATTTGCTGAAGCGATTACCGGGAATACAAGTTGATAAGGATGGAAAAATAAAAACGCAGGGCGAAGAAGTGCGTAAAGTTTTAGTGGACGGAGAAGAATTTTTTGGAGATGATCCTACGATGGCTACTCAAAATATTCGTGCCGATGCAGTTGAGAAAGTACAGGTATTTGATAAGCAAAGTGACCAGGCTGCTTTTACAGGTATAGATGATGGAAGCAGAACAAAAACGATTAACCTGAAATTAAAAGAAGATAAGAAGAACGGCTATTTCGGTAAAGTAACTTTAGGAGGAGGATTAAAAGATAAATTCAATAACCAGGCAATGATCAACGCTTTCAAAAAGAAGCGAAAATTTGCGGTGTATGGCATTATGTCGAATACAGGCCGAACCGGTTTAGGCTGGGGCGACCAAAGTACCTATGGAGGAGGGGAAAATAATATTGAATTTGATGAAGGCAGCGGAGGAATGTTTATTATGAATAGTGGAGATGATTTCGGGGGCGGCGGTGGTTCCTTTTACGGAGAAGGATTACCTACCAGTTGGAGTGCCGGCACACATTATTCGAATAAGTTTAATGCCGATAAAGACAAACTGAACCTGAACTATCAATTCAAAAAATTAAATACGATTGGCAGTGGTGCCACTACCACCCAATATTTATTAACGGACTCATCTTATTTTAGAAATGAACGGGGCAATAGCTTTAGCCAGCGGATACGTAATAACGTTAGTGGAAGCTACGAAATGCAACTCGATTCATCGTCTACATTGAAGTTTACCGCAAATGGCAGTATTGGTAAAACAATTAATAATAACTTTTCTTATAATGAAACGTTGAGCGGATTTAAAGCACCTGTGAATACCAGCAGCCGCAATACGAACAGCCGGGGAGACAATCAATCGCTTAATACTACTCTTTTGTGGAGGAAGAAATTCGCCAAAAAAGGGCGTACCATTTCTATTAATTTCGGACAGAATTATTCGAATAATGAGTCTGATGGGTTTTTGTTTTCATCAAATCAAATTTTTTCTCCAGCACTTTTTAAAGACACGGTTGACCAGGAAAAAATCAATAATAGCAATAGATTGAGTTTTAATGGTAAAGCCTCGTATACAGAGCCATTGAGCAAAGCAGTCACTCTTGAAGTTAATTACGGACTCAGCAATGCTAATAGTGAGTCGGAGAGAATAACCTTTGACAAAAAAGATGGTAAGTATCAGACGTATATTGACACTTTATCGAGCCATTATAGTGTAAATGTGCTTACAAATTCAGGAGGGGCCACACTAAGAATTAATAAAAAAACAATCAACTTTTCATTCGGAGGCACCATATCCAATGCGGCTTTTGAACAAAAAGATATCCGTAAAGACACGTTAATTTCCTATACCTATCTAAATTTATTTCCAAGGGCAAATATTAACTGGAGCATAGGCCCACAAAAGCGGTTGAGCATCCGGTATAGTGGAAACACCCGCCAACCTACTATTGAACAATTGCAACCACTCAACGATAATAATGACCCATTTTTCGAACGAAAAGGAAACCCAAATTTGAAGCAGGAATTCAATCATGATATAACAGTATTTTTTAACGACTACAAAGTGCTGAATAACCGCAGCATTTATGCGCAGGCAACTATTATTACAGTCAACAATGCCATCAGCACCAATGATGAAGTGGGTGCAGGAGGAAAACGGATTTCACAACCCTTTAATGTGTCGGGAAATTACAGGTATTACAGTTATGTGGGTTATGGTTTTAAAATAAAAAAATCTGATTTCAATATCAATTTCAATACTAATTTCAGCGGAAGCAGGAATAACAGTCTTATCAACAGTAAAATTATTTCAAATAAATCCGGCCAATATCAATTTGGAATTAACACCAATTACCGCAAGGAGAAAAAAATGGAATTTAATATGGGGGTTGATGCAGGCTACAATACATCCAAAAGTTCAACGCTGATCAATAATTATTGGTCAACAACTATTAATAGTGAAGCAACGGTGTATTTACCCTGGAAAACACTCATTAAGATGAATGCTGATTTGAATATTCGTCAAAAAACGGCGCTCTTCACTCAAAACAGGAATGTGTATCTATTGAATGGAACTTTTTCGAAAAAAATATTTAAAGGTGAAACAGGTTTGCTTTCTTTTGAAATGAAGGATGTACTGAACCAGAATCTTGGATTCAATCGCGACATCAGTGATGGTTTTATACAGGAGCGCACTTATGAAACAATCCGCCGTTTTTGGTTATTGTCGTTTACCTGGAATTTTTCAAAGAACGGAAAAGCCCCGTCGAACGAGTGGGAGTAAAATTTTCAATTATTTGTTATGAAAAAAATATTGCTGGTTACCATAACTTTTTGTTTTCCTTTTTTAATGAACGCACAACAGTTTATTTCAAAAGGCAAAATTGAATTTGAACGAAAAATCAATGTTCATAAACAATTTGAAG
>JBJXDV010000497.1:0-4422 GCA_046153465.1 Chitinophagaceae bacterium | reverse complement strand
GTCAAGATTTATTGATCAGCAATTGGTGGATTATCCTGATATCTTACACGTGTATGCGGCGGGAAATGAAGTTACCAGGAACTGCAGTCCATTTCCCGTAGGTTATCAAACAGTTTTTGCTGGCGGGCAATCTTCTAAAAATACACTTACTGTTGGTGGAAGCAATAAGGATGAACTTACCAATTACTATTCAAAAGGACCTACAAGGGATGGGAGGGTTAAGCCCGAAATAACAGCTATTGGGCGAAATGTTTTTTCAACAGTTCCATTTAATGTGTATGGTTCAAATTCCGGAACAAGTATGGCCTGTCCCCAGGTAACTGGTTCGTTGGCGTTATTAATCGAACGATATCGCCAGTTAAATAATGGAATAAATCCACCAGGAGGGTTATTGAAAAACATAATTTGTAATGCAACAACAGATGTTGGAAATACCGGACCCGATTTTGCAAATGGGTTTGGCTCATTAGATGTATTACCTGCAGTAGAAATAATGGAGAAAAAAAATTATTATGCATCTTCCATTCAAAACGCTGAGCAACAAATAAATTTATTCACCGTTGGCTCATCCATCAACGAAGTAAAAATAATGTTGTATTGGCCTGATAAAGCGGCGTCTTTGTTCACTAATGTAACTCTTGTGAATGATCTTGATATCTTTGTTACCGCACCTGACGGAAGAATTTTTAAACCACTCCTCTTGAATCCAAGCCCTGGCGCGGTGCTAAATACTGCTATTACCGGAGAAGATCATACGAATAATATGGAGCAGGTTATTATCCGCAATCCAATACCTGGAAATTATACAATTACCATAAAGGGATTTCTTGTTCCTTTTGGATCACAACCCTATTTTGTTTCTTACAGCGTTGTGGAAAAGGGATTAAAAGTGATAGCTCCTATAAAAAAAGATAGGTGGAAAGCAGGGGAAACTCAATATATAAAATGGGATGAACCGGGAGAAAATCCATTGGGTTATAATGTGGAATATAGTATCGACGGCGGAAATAACTGGCAACTATTCGGAACCTCTTCAGGTAATACGAAGCGATTAACTATTCAGGTTCCAATAATTAATACTACTAATGCCAAAATCAGAGTCATCAATAAAAGCTCCGGCATATCTGTACTTGTTGATTCATTAATGATAATGCCTGAATTAGTTTTTAAAATAGAATCTGCCTGCAATGGAATCATATCCGTTAATTGGCCAAGAGTTCCCGAAATTGATTCTTTTTCAGTTTCAATGATTATTGCCGGGCAGATGAAAGAAATTGGAACTACAAAAGATACTTTTTTTACAATTCGAAGTCTTAGCATTGATTCTGTGTATTGGGTTTCGATCAGTCCAATTAAAAACGGGTTCGTGGGTGAACGGGCGATTGCTAAAAACCTAAAACCAATTGGTAATGGCTGTACTCTTCCTGACTTTGATGGAGATATCCTGGTAAGTTCGTTGGTGAGTCCAGCCAGTGGCAGAAAGAACACGAGTAGTGACAGAGGCAGTACCGAGAAAATTTCCATTCATTTGCAAAATCTTGATAATGAAATATCTTCTACTCCTATAATTTTAAATGTGTTTGTAAACAATTTTCAATTTGACCGGGATACAATTACTACGCCTATTTCCGCTTACGGCAATTTAATTCATACATTCAAAAGATCTATTGATCTTTCGCAAGTGGGCGAATATTGGATAAGGGTAATAGCCGAAAAAGCCGGGGATCCAAATTATTCAAATAACGTTCTGGAAAAAAGAGTTAAAATTTTAGCTAACAATCCAATACAGTTACCCTTCGAAGAAAATTTTGAGTCATTGAAGGATACGGTTTATCGCTTTCCGGGTTATTTTGGCTTGGAAGGAAGTGATCGGTGGGATTATTCTTCGGATAATAATACAG
This sequence comes from Chitinophagaceae bacterium, assembly GCA_046153465.1. GTDB lineage: Bacteria > Bacteroidota > Bacteroidia > Chitinophagales > Chitinophagaceae > Endoryza. The sequence goes on along the minus strand of JBJXDV010000497.1, from coordinate 2,521 downwards.
GCATTTTAAAGACGTTGGTTGGTACTTCCAACAAAGCATTGCTTCCTTCCAAATTGCCAATAAGGCCATTGAGTGTGATAAATACTTTAACGGCAACCTATAACCTTTCTAATTATTCAAAAAATGATAACATATTTCTGACGTATAATAGAAACAACAATTTGGGTTTCGGGCAATTCTATTTTCGAGGTTCTGATACTTCGTCCTGGATACCTGTATCTTTTCCCTCATTTAGTACATATTCCAATATTCATAGAAATATTACCCAGATGCTGAACAGCCAGCAACAACAAATTTCATCATCTTTTCAGATAAAATTCGAGCCTGGTAAAACATCAGTGAGCATTGCTGCGCCAGATACACTACCATATTTAAATAATGTTAGCCTTTATAGGGCTACGGACGATTTGGATATAGTCGAAATAAGGACCGACGCGAGTCGTTATTTTGCAGAAGATACTATTACAGTTTTAACAAAAATCGTGAACAATACAAATAAAAGAGTTGATAATATAATTCTCAACGTAAGTAATGCAGCCTATTCAGCGAATGATACAATAAGTTTTATTAATGCATATGATACAGTACAATTGGTGAATAAAATATTTGCTCCTGCAGTTAAAGTTACCTCATCAAGTGTCGTTGTTGCAAACGTTCTATGTTCAACAGATTCTTATACAAACAACAATGAACGGCAGATGGCTGTAATAGTTACATCCGTGTGGGATTCAGTACCCTATTTTGAAAGCTTTGAAGGAGATACTACGATTTGGGCGTCAAATTCTTTTTATTATCGAACGACTAACCAGCTAAAAGATCGATTTGTATTATCTGGAAGTAATGGTAAAAAATATTGGTACAAGGCAAATGTAAGTGACAGTAGTCCTGAAGTGAGACTAGAAGTTATTATTTCGCAGGGAATTGATATTTCAAAATTAAAGAACGCCTATCTAAGTTTTAGTACGGCGAGGTATTTGCGACAGGGCCGTGATTCCTCTTTTGTTCAAATTTCAAACAACAAAGGGATAAGCTGGCAAAGGTTGAATTCTATTAATTCGTACAATTGGTACAACGTTAAGAATAATAGCGTGTGGAGTGACAGCAATAAAGTCTATTGGCATTCGGTAACCTGCCAATTGCCCGATACATCAAAAAAAATAATGCTTCGGATACTAACGTATAAAATTGATTCATTTAAAACCCCTGTATGGCTTGGTTCTACTGCTATTGATGATATTCATATTTATTCGTTGGATAAAATTGTTGCCGACTCGCTCGCTCAACGCCATAATGGTACTATTAATTCTGCTGGTAGTGGATGGAATGAAATTAATATTAATGGAGAAATAACTGCCGCTATTGATTTTAAAGGCCAAAACCCAGGCGCGCTCAATTGGCAGGTAATACCTTCGGTGGGTTTGCATACTATCTTTAATGGGCAGAAACTATTGAAAAACCGGTGGATTTTAAAAACAGATAATCCATTGCAGCAACCTGTTCGTATGCGTCTTTACTTTTCTGATGCAGAGGCCGAAATGCTTCGGGGGCTAAATAAATGCAACGACTGTTTGGATACAGTTAGTGCTTATCGGTTTGGTATTTATCAATATCTGGGGAATAACAGTTCTATTAACAGACTTAAACACGACAATGTTGTGTCTAAGTATAGAATCATTGATGAGTCAGCTTTTGTTCTTTTTCCATATGCGAACGGATATTATGCAGAATTTGAAACAACACTAGGGGGTGAGTTTTATATTTATATGCCGGAACGTTTCTTAAACCAGAATTTAAACTTTGAAGTCAGGCCTGTTAATAGCAATGCGGCATTAGTTTCATGGTCAGTCGCCAACGAAAAGGATATTGAAAAATATATTATTGAGAAGGCAATTGGTGATGATGCCTTTGAATCTGGAAATTTTTCTTCGGTATATGAACAACCTTCAGGAACTGCCCTTTCATATTCTTATGATGATGAAATGGTTGATAAATCACCGCGTACTTATTATCGTTTAAAAGTTGTTAGTAAGAACGGGTATGTACGTTATTCCACCGAACAGGTAGCTACCTTTCAAAGGGCTGGAAATATAATGATATATCCCAATCCTTCAAATGGCCTTTATACGATTACCATTCCAGAAACCAATGGGGGAGAATTATATATTCAATTGCTCAATAGTATAGGACAGGTGGTGCGTTCAACAAAAGAAGAGCCATCCGGCAGGTTGGAAGAAATGAAAATCGATATTCGAAGTGGAATCTATCCTCCAGGTGTTTACTTTCTCAAAGTAAATAATGGACATGAAGTAAAATCCTTTAAATTGATTAAGCAATAGAAAGTATCAATTATTATGAAACTGTTCAACATTATTTTCGCCTCGGTTTTTTTTCTTTTTGCAGCGCTTCAATACAACGACCCCGACCCTTATATTTGGATTCCTATTTATTTGTATGCTGTGGTGCTTTGTTGGTATGCATTCAAAGGAAAATATTTTCCGAGAGCCTATTTATTGGGAATAGT
>JBJXDV010000496.1:0-2971 GCA_046153465.1 Chitinophagaceae bacterium | reverse complement strand
ATAAGACTTATAGATCCGAATGGGATGAGTGTGGAACATCCTGAAAACGGAATATTGTACACAGGAAAAGATGCAGAAGAAGTCTTTAAAGTTTTATTGGCATTATTTGGACAGACAAAAACAACTGAAGAGAAAGATGAAGATCAAAAGAAGACAGGGACTGCTATAATAATTGGCGGAGCACGTGATGTCGGTGGTTTTTCAAACACTATAAAAGAGATAATAGATGGAGTATCGTCAAATCAAAATGCAGCAGTACAAGGATTTACTTCATCGCCATTAAAAGAAGGAACTGAAGCATTCGTAAAACGAATAGTAGATTATATTATTAAGAATCATATAAAAGGAAATAAATTAGTGATATATGGATATAGCTATGGCGCTATGATTGCGCTAAAGGTTTGTAGGGCTCTTAACAAGCTTTTGGAGCCAATTAAAGTTGATTTACTGATAACAATTGACCCTGCCAGCGGAAAAAATACTGATAAATTAGATCGAAGCGTAAGCAATAATGTTGTGATAAATTTTAATTTTTGGCAACCCCGAAAAGATTCATATGGCTCATTTGGCGCGCCAAATGAACCAATAAATGATCCAAGAATCAAAAATATTGACTTCACAAAAAATACAATACCTGGGTGGTTTGGAACAAGTCTCGTTGGTCATAGGGAAATGGATGAGATTTCTTTTGATTTTTCAATTAATGTAATTAATGCATATATAAAATAGAAAAAGGATATGAAATATATTAAAGGATTGCTAAAAGTATATATAATTTTTTCATCTTTGATTATGCTTTTTTTATTTTTTGAATTAAAAATATTTCAATTTTTTAATTTCAGCATAGCTAGAATTTATAATAACAAGAGGCCAGTAATAACTACTGAAGACATTATGTACTTCAATATTTATAATTTTTTCCCCCTTTTGATTCTAAGTACAATTTTTGTAATTAGAAAAGATTCAAAATGGATTGGTATTTTTGGGGTTATTGGTATTTTATTAGGATTAATAGCAATTATTGTTAATTATAGGGATGAATAAGTAATCAGCCAGATTTACGTCTACATTTAGCTGCTCGCGCAGAATGCTGCTATTATAGTTGATTAAAAGAAGGAATAAAATTAATAGCTGAAGCAAGTGTGTTAGATAGAAACTAACGGAAAAGCGCATTAGCAGCAAACAGCCTGCCCAACTTGCTCCTGTAAAAAAATGACAAATGCAATTTTCAAAATTAAATAGTTAAGGCATAAATTATTTTGTTGCCCCTGCAATACATTTTCATAAATTTAAAAATACTTTTGGTGCAAAGCCCCTCCTTGGGAGGGGTTGGGGAGGCCCGGCAGTGGTTTAGACTGGTTAGATTTTGGCGCCCGCATGTATGATGCACAAATTGGAAGGTGGAACCATATTGATCCGTTGGCGGAAACATCGAGAAGATGGAACCCCTATGCCTATGCGTATGATAATCCGATCAGGTTTATTGACCCGGATGGGATGATGAATGCAGATGCGCGGCATCGACATAACGTAGGCAATGGTTATGATGATGAGGGAGGTGATAAACCTGAAAGTCTTCTTGAGCGTCACTGGCGTGAGGACGGAAATAGTTATTGGGGTGCAGAAAGTGGAAGTAGTGATCCTAATGATTGGGTTCATAATATGATAACCGGTAGGGTATACTGGGACCCAAATGTTCATAAATCGGGCGATGTAAAAAATCCGGATGAGGAATATTATGGTGATGGCTCAGATGGTCGCACATACTCAACTGGCGGAGGTACTAAAACAGTCAAATTAGGGCTAAATGCTTCTTGGGAATATGCAGGTGAAGCAAATGAAGAACCAAATGTAAAACATGGGCTCGATGAACCCTTAGTAAAAACTGCGGAGGTAATGCATTTAGGGAACCACATATTAGAAGGTGGTATAGAACAGGGAGGTAAATTAGCGGAACATTTTTCTAAAGGCAGTGAATTAGAAAAGCAGTTACTTGGCCTTTCTAAGCAAGCCAAAGTATTTGGTACTACATTAAAAATAATAGGAACTGGAGGAGCTGCCATTGGTATTGCATCTGCCACTATTCAACTATATAAAAATCCAACAGCAGGTAATGCAACAAGGTTAGCTGTGAGAAGTTTTGCTGCAGCATCTGCATTCATTCCGGGGTTTGGTTGGGGTTTATGCCTTGGAATTGGACTTGCTGACGCAATTTTTGGTGACGACTTTTATGAATGGATAGATAAATAACGAAAGCAAGTTTATGTTTGAATATCTATATTATAAATTATACCAGGCTGCTTCAAAATCTTCTTTAAAAGATATACCTCATATTGCTGTTGCATGTTGGCTTGCTACTTTATTAAGCTTAAATTTTTTTTTGATTAACGCTATTTTAGCTAAAACAACCTCATTCCCATGGTTTTTTAAAAATTACAGAACAGGAGGTTGGTTTTGTTTTATAGTGATTATATTATTAGTTCTATATTTTTCTCAAAAAAGACGTTTGGCTATTATTGAAAAATATTCCAAGGAAATTAATACCAAAAGAATAAAAGGAAATATAGTCGTTACTGTTTATGTGTTATTATCACTGATATTAACTTTTGTAGCTGCTTTTTATCGACCCGGTAAATTTTAGTTTCCCCCTGCTGACAAGTATGATTATGAAATAGTGAAAGCTGGCGCGGGTGTTTTTTCCGGTTAGTTTAGGAATTTTACAAAAGCAGGAAGAGAGGAAAAACAACCTCCCGCATGAGGCGGGACAGGGTGCGCCTGAGTAGCAAGAAGATAATAGTTGAAAAAAACTAACAGTAAAGCTCAGTATCGCATATTCAAAACAGGTAGTTTGTATATACAACGGGTAAATAAAAATTAAAGATATAAGGCACAAATTATTTTGTTGCCCCTGCTGCACATTTTCAAGAATTTAAAAATACTTTTGGTGCAAAGCCCCTCCTTGGGAGGGGTT
>JBJXDV010000495.1:0-6807 GCA_046153465.1 Chitinophagaceae bacterium | reverse complement strand
GGTTTAATGAACAAACGGCACCCGACAATAGTTTTCAGCAAAAAATTCCCGGGCTTTCCTTCAAACAATTACAAAAAAAAGTATTGAAGGAGTTTGACGGAATGGTTGAACAGCTTCGTAGTGTAGGAATATCCGTCATAGTTATTGAGGATACTGCCGACCCCGTTAAGTCGGATGCAGTATTCCCCAACAATTGGTTTAATACGATGCCTAATGGAAATCTAGCGTCTTTTCCAATGTATGCGCAAAACAGGCGGATAGAAAAACGCGAAGCTTTATTACAGCAACTGAACAGCGAATTTGAAGTAAAAAATTATACTGATTGGAGCGAGTTAGAAGCAGAGGGATTTTTTTTGGAAGGTACCGGAAGTATGGTTATAGATCATGACGCTAAAATTATTTATGCCTGTTTATCGCAACGAACGCATCTTTCTGCCTTACAAAAATTTTCCCAATTCAATCAATACAGAGCCATTGCTTTTTCTGCAACAGATGAAAATGGAAAGCCAGTGTATCATACGAATGTTCTTCTTTGTATTGGTAAAGATTTCGCAGTAATAGGCAAGGAATGTTTTTCGGATGAGATGGAATGGATTGCCGTTTCCCAACTTTTGCGCACAACAGGTCATACCCTCATTACCATTTCGCAGCAACAGGTAAAATCGTTTGCAGGTAATATGTTACAGGTAAAAAATAATAAAGGTGTATCCTATCTAGTAATGAGCCAAACTGCCTGCGATTCTCTAACTTTAAAACAACGCAAACAATTAGAATCGTTCTGCAAACTGGTTCCGGTAAAAATTTCCACCATTGAAATAATAGGTGGCGGTAGCGCCAGGTGCATGATGGCAGAAATATTTTTGAAGAAAAAGGAAGTAATAGTGAGTTTATAGTTTATGGTTTGTAGTTTGTAGCGGCTATAGTATAAACGATATGTATACTTATTAAGAGGACTATATTTATAATCAAAGGTAATTCTGCCTAAGCGCGCAGGTTCTGACTATTCACTTTCATGCATTAAAACTATTCGAACAATATCGCTATTTAACGGATACGGAATATTTTTCTTTGCCTTTAAAATATCCAATTGGCCCGAGGTGCTTTTCCAATTTATATTCCTTAAATAGTAATTCGACTTCTTTTACTGCACCTGGATCAACCGCAACTAATAACCCTCCACTTGTTTGCGGATCTGCCAGAATACATTTAACGATTTCCATTCTTTTTCCGAAAGCTTCACTGATAAAAATTTTATGTCCGTAACTATCCCAGTTGCGATGAGTGCCTCCGGGTACAGATTGGTTATTGATGTAATATTCAAGATCATCATTGATAAGCGGAATTGCATTCCAATTCGAAATTACTGCTGTTAGTTGACTGCCTTCAGCCATTTCGGTTAGGTGACCCAGTAATCCAAACCCTGTTACGTCTGTGAGCGCGGTTACTCCTTTTATTTTGCCCAGTGCCTCTCCAATTTTATTTAATTGCATCATTTGCCGGGCAGCGGTTGAAGTATGTACTGATTTCAGGATTCCTTTTTTTTCAGCAGTTGTTAGTATTCCAACTCCTAATGGTTTAGTAAGAAATAAAAGATCGCCTTGCCTAGCCGTATTATTCTGTTTAATATTACTGATCTCTACGATTCCATTTACGGCTAATCCAAAAATAGGTTCAGGCGAATCGATGCTATGTCCACCAGCTAACGATACACCGGCTTCAATACATATACTTCTTCCACCTTCTATTACCTTCCTTGCAACCGAAGAAGCTAATTTATTAATCGGCCATCCTAAAATAGCGATTGCCAGAAATGGTTTTCCACCCATAGCATATACATCACTGATAGCATTAGCTGCTGCTATTCTTCCAAATTCAAAAGGGTCATCCACTACCGGCATAAAAAAATCGGTAGTAGAAATGAGTGCGCTTCCGTTGCCCATGTCGTATACGGCAGCATCATCGTTGGTATGGTTGCCTACCAATAAACGTTTATTATCGGGCATCGCAAAACTTCCGGCTAAAATTTCTTCCAATAATTTAGGAGCTATCTTACATCCGCAACCCGCGCCATGCGAATACTGTGTAAGCTTTACTATTTCTTCTTTACTTTTCATGATACCTGAAATTCTTTTCAATAATTCTGGTTGCAATTATTCCTGCCTCTACTGTTTCACACGCAAAATTCGTTAAAAGTGATGTTAACTGATCACGGTTATTCAAGCCTTTGCTATACCATTTATCATAGTATCTGAGTAAAATGCGGAAGCAGGATGAAATATCTCCATCTTTCAAATGTTGTTGGGCTGATTTGGTTTCCAATCCACCGAGTCTTTTTTCAATACGTGTAATTGCTTCTAACATCTGTTCTTTATCCAGTAAACCATATTCCTGTACAATATGTTTCAATCGCTCCTCAAAAGGGATGGCTAAAAATAAAATGGGTGATTGGCGCATGGTATTCCAAAGGTTGTGGGGAATATTTACCCGCCCGATTCGCTGGCTCTCATCTTCTAACCAAATGTGGTTTGTGGTTTGTAGTTTATAGTTTATAGTTACTTCGGTTCTATTCGCAAGATTTGAACTCTTTGTATTTCCAGATTCAATAGATGGTTGATATTGGATACTTACCTCTTTTGCCTGCGGGCTCACCGTACGTAGTTCTGTTGCTAATAAATTCTCAAACATTTCCTGTGTAGGCTGTTTCGGCATACCAATATTACCAAATGCCGACCCTTTATGATTTGCCAGTTTTTCAAGATTGATAACGGCTTGTCCGTTTTTTTCTAATTCATCTAATACATAGGTCTTACCGGATCCTGTATACCCGCCAAGAATAGTGAAGGAATAGGGTAAGGAGAAAGTTTCAACTATCCATTTACGATAGTTTTTATAACCTCCGATAAGTGTATACACTTTAAATCCATATAAATCCAATAGCCAGGCTACCCCTGCACTGCGCATACCCCCACGCCAGCAATGCAGGAGTACCGGTCGGGAGTCGTATGTCGGGAGTTCCAGGTTGGCTCCTGATTTGTTCTTGATTTCAGACTCACTTCTGGCTCCTGGCTTGTGACTCCTGACTATCGACTCAACCTCTTCTACCATCTTGCGCATTTTAGGACCGAAGAAATCCAATCCTAATTTAATGGCAGCTTCACGGCTCTGTTGTTTATAGGCAGTGCCTACTATTTTTCGTTCTTCATCGGTTAATAAAGGAAGATTGTGTGCGCCGGGAATAGAGGCATGTTCAAATTCTGAGGGTGAACGAACATCCAATACCGGAATGTTTTTACTGAGTTCCAAAAAACGATTGATATGTATTTTTTCAATAGCCAATTTATAAAGTAGAAGTTAAAAGGCCGCTGAATCCTATTCAGCGGCCTGGTATTATTTTGAAAATATTTCTCCGTTGTCTTGCAAATAGTCTATCCGCTTCTTATCTATTCATACTTGCCAAAAATTCTTCATTACTTTTTGTGCCTCTCATTCTTTTCAATAATTCATTCATAGCTTCTTCTGTATTCATATCATTTAGATAAACTCTCAATAGGTTCATACGCTGTAAAACATCTTTATCAAGAAGAAGGTCATCGCGTCGGGTAGAAGAGGCCACCAAATCAATAGCTGGAAAAATACGGCGGTTTGCAAGCCTGCGATCTAATTGCAATTCCATGTTACCGGTACCTTTAAATTCTTCAAAAATAACCTCATCCATTTTTGAACCCGTATCAATAAGGGCTGTTGCTAAAATCGTTAAGGAGCCGCCATTTTCAATTTTACGGGCTGCACCAAAAAACTGTTTTGGTTTTTGCATGGCATTTGCTTCCACACCTCCACTTAATACTTTACCGCTGGAGGGCGATACTGTATTGTGAGCTCGGGCCAAACGGGTAATTGAATCGAGCAGAATTACTACATCATGCCCGCATTCTACCAAACGTTTTGCTTTTTGTAAGGCAATCGTAGAAACTTTTACATGTTTTTCTGCCGGTTCATCAAAAGTGGATGCAATTACTTCTGCTTTTACACTTCTTTCCATGTCCGTTACCTCTTCCGGTCTTTCATCTACCAGTACAATCATCATATAACATTCCGGATGATTTTCTGCAATGGCATTCGCCACTTCTTTCAACAAAACTGTTTTACCGGTTTTGGGTTGCGATACAATTAGTCCTCTTTGTCCTTTACCAATTGGAGTAAACAAGTCTATAATCCGTGTACTATATATGGAAGGAGAAGTAAAAAGATTTAATTTTTCGAAAGGAAATAACGGTGTAAGATAGTCGAAAGGCACCCGGTCGCGAACGTCTTCGGGACTTTTACTATTAATCGTTTCAACTTTTAGTAGGGCAAAATATTTTTCTCCTTCCTTTGGCGGGCGAACGGCACCATGTACAGTATCACCCGTTTTCAATCCAAATAATTTTATTTGTGAAGGAGATACATAAACATCGTCGGGAGAAGAGAGGTAGTTATAATCTGAAGACCGGAGGAAACCATATCCATCGGGCATCATCTCCAAAACGCCTTCACCAACTATTATACCATCGAACTCAATATTGAAAACAGATTCACGCCGGGCCGGGAAGCTTCGTTGCGGACCATTGTTATTCCCTTGAATAGGTTGAGTTGTGTCAGAGGAAGGACCACCTTGTTCCTGTAGTTGAGCTGTTTCGCCCTGTTGCTGCTCATTTCCATTATCTGCTAAAGAAGGCGGTTGTTCTTCATCATTCATCATTGAACCCTGCTGTTCTCCTTGCTCTTCCTCATCCTCGTCTGCTTTTTTCCGACTCTTTTTAATAACGGGTGGTAGAACCTTTTTTTCAACAACCACTTTTTTCTTAGGTATTTCCTTTTTTATTTCTTTTTTCATCTTGTCTTCATCGCCGCTCATTACATCAGCTTCTTCTGTTGAATTAGAAGTGGTTGTTTTAATAATACGTTTACGCTTTCCTTTGTCGTCGGTAACAGCACCCTTTGAACTACTGTCCATCACGGCTTGCTTATCAAGAATCTTATAGACAAGTTCCTGCTTATCGAGCTTTTTTGTGTTTGGGATTTTTAATTCCTCCGCTATGTCGAGGAGTTCAGGAACGAGCATATCGTTCAATTGCAGAATATCGTACATAAAAAAACTTGAGAGTTTAACACCTGATCAATTACCAATCTTAGGTCGTGAAAAAATCGTTTGACTTGAGTTTATTTTGAACGGAATGAGAATTACTGATGAGCTTGAGAGATGTCCGGCTATTACTTACCAGCCTTATTCCGGCACAATATTACAGTAAATTTGCAAAAAGCAAAAAATTTTACTTTTAAAGCTACGGGATATTGCCAATAAAACGCTTTAAATCCAGTGTTATTGCTTTTCAAAAGTCTAAGATATTACTTCTTTTTCCATCAAATCCAGTCTTTTTACTTATTCTTCCGGAGCAATTATTAACCGCCCTTCCTGGTATAGTGGCAATACGTTGGCCAGATTAGGCGTAGTGCAAAAACGAATATCCTCAATTAGCCCGAAACGCTCTACCAGCCTGTGATAGTGAGTAAGAAGTGGTATGAATTCCGGTAGTTTTTCCTTTTGCTGAACATACAATTCTTCTGCTGTTAAGGAACTATCGCAATGAATACTGAATTGTTCTTTTATATGATGAATTACTGCTCCTGCAAATAGAGTGTCCTCAATATTAAATCGATCTTTCCATCCTGCACATCCTAAAATTACATTTTTTTGTTTTTTCTTCAGAAAACTGCAAACTGCCCCTAAATTGGGAAAAGATCCTGTAATAATACAGTCTGCCCCCTTTTCCAATGCCATATGCAATAAGCGTGTTCCATTGGTTGTTGTAAGTACCAGTGTTTTTCCTTCAATAAACTCCCGGTTATACTCAAGTGGGGAATTACCATGTTTCAATCCCTCTGCAATTTTTCCATCGCGTTCGCCGGCGGCAATTCCATTTAATTCCTTACTTAATGAAATTGCTTCTGCTACACTATCAACCGGTATTACACAATCGGCCCCATTGTTTAATGCGGCTGCTATGGTTGAAGTGGCCCGAAATACATCAATGATTACGACGATTGCATCGGTAATATCATATAAATGTAAAAGTGCCGGGGAAAAACAAGTATATAATGTAGGTTTTTGAACTTTCATTGAACCGCAATTTACGACAACAAGGGTTGCCATCTATTGCCCTCGGCATATTCCTTTACAAACTGGTTGCGGTGCTCCAATAATCGCTTAAGATAACGGGTTAGATAAATCCGGTTAAATAGTTTGCCCGCAATTCCGTAACGAATTTCAAAATTAAACAGGTCAATCATAATGGTTCCATTTTCTACCTGTTTAAAATGATGTTCGTGTTTCATACTTTTAAAATCACCTTCAGTCATTTCATCAGTAAAGGAAAAAGGAGATTGCATGGCGCTGATTTTTACCGTAAGCTTTCGATTTTTGCCAAGATGTTTTGCTTTCCAGGTAACCGATTCATTCAGGCTTATTAACCCCGTTGTAATGCCGGCCACAGCTTCTTCGCCTGTATGTTCTAACGATTTTTTATGCAAATTGATGCTACGGCACAAGTCGAATACCCTTTGAGAGGGCGCGTTTATGAAGGTGGTTAAATGAATAGAGGGCATAAATTCTTAAGAATTATTCTTCTTATTAAAGAAAAAATCGTTCCAAAACTAATTGATATCTTTTTAAGCTAAGAGGTTAAAGAGGAAAGAGAAGAAAAGGGGAATACAGAAATATTCTCTTTTAAACTAAAAGCGCTTCTCGTTTGTCTCCTTTCTCTTTTGCAC
>JBJXDV010000494.1:0-11023 GCA_046153465.1 Chitinophagaceae bacterium | reverse complement strand
GGCTTTTCTTTGAACACAAGTGTTTTATCAAAATTCCTTAAATAAGCCCGGTGGCCACTATCTGTTTTTGACCACTCAAAAATTTTCGCAGCTATTTCTTTTCCGTACAAAATGGATTTATTGTTAGTCCCATCATCAGCACTTATATTTTTTAATGCCTTTTCAAAATATTTTTCCAGAGAATCAATTCGTAATTTATTTTCATCGGATGTTTGAATATAAATACTCCGCAAAATTTCTGCCTGGCCTGCATTCAGGCATAGTGCCCAATTATAGTGGAGACCACTATCAGGAAGAGCTAATATTCCCAGCCCGTTTAATTGTGGCGCGATAGATTGATATTCTACAAATCCATTTACAACCGATTCATACATGGTAAGTCCAATGTATCCAAAACACCGCGATGCGAACGTTGGAGAATTGGAAGGTGTTGTTTTTGTAATCAAGGTAGCCATATCGGCCCAAGCACTGGCTACTTCATAGTCTGCAGGAGCTTTTGCTGGATTTGTTTTACATGAATATAAATACAAGCTGCCAACAAAAAGAAAGAATAAGTTTTTTATTATATAAACTTTCGGATTCACTTTTTCTTACGATTCATTTTGTAAGTAATCATTGATTTACCATTGATACCAAAAAAGAATGTTTCATTAACGTTGATACAACTTCGAACATCACCCCGTATAGAAAATCCTGATTCAGCCTGGTTGATACAGGTAAAATTCCCCTTACCATCACCTTCTAATAGAAATCCATAGTTGGCGTCGAATTTCCCAAGCCGAATTTTTGTCCAACTGTTATTTCCGCAAAGAAGTAAATCAGTGTTTCCATCCTGATTAAAATCTAATGTGGTACTATTATATACAGGTGAATACTGAACTTCTTTCGGTAAGCTGGTTAATTTGAATTTACCACTAGCTGAGCTTAAAAAACAACTGGTTTCCATATTCGTGGCAACCAAATGACCAGCGCCCTTTAACTCATTATTTTGAAACAATTCATTCATAGTTATGTCTGCATACGATTTAAAATTTGGAAATCGAGGCCTAAATATTCCTAATTGATTTAATAATTCCTCACGGGTAAGATAGGGATATCGTTTGTGCTGAATATAACAACTGAAAATAGGGTCAATGGAGCCATTATTATCAAAGTCTTTATAATACATTTCTAATGGCTCTGTTTCCGAGGCCCTGAATTGTGTGTTGAGACCGATATTTCCAATCAGCAAGTCAGGCTTCTTATCGCCATTAAAATCTCCGATAGTTATATTATTCCACCATCCTGCATAGTTGTTTTCAAAATATTTGCTGCTTACATTTACTAATTTATTTTTTTGGATACTGTATACCGTTAGAGGCATCCATTCGCCTACTAAAACAAGTTCATTTTTATTATCAAGATCCAAATCAATCCATGCAGCATCGGTAACCATACCTGCCGACCTCAATTCAGGGCAGATTAATTCTGTTTGATCCGAAAAATTTCCTTTGCCATCATTTATTAAAATATAACTCGTTGGCGGTTCGGGATATCTACCCGGAATAACTCTGGATCCTACGAAAATATCGATAAAACCATCTCCATTGATATCCTGCACCCGTACACAGGAAGTACTCGTTTCCATTTTAGGCAAGCCCGTACCTCGTATAAAATTATTATTTCCATCATTCAGGTAAAGCCTGTCTTGAAGCAAAGTATCCGTTGAATTAAAATTATGATACCCTCCACTGGCAATATAGATATCAGCTTTTTGATCACCATTGGCATCAAACACCGCGATATCTATGTCCTCAAATCCTTTATCAGCTTCTATAGCTGGAATACGAAACTTTACAAAACTTTTATTTTTCTGTTGTAGAAAAATACTAGCCGATTGGGTTGAATTTCCTCCAATCAAAATATCCTCAAGATGATCGTTATTCAAATCATATTTTACCAGGCGGGGGCCATTATGAGAATGTTGACTAATGAGCAATGATTGCCTGTTAAAATCATTGAGTTCTGTTTCATTATGCCTATAGTTAATAATGGGAGTAGTTTCGGAGAACCAGCTTACAGATGGTCTTATTTTTTCTGAATGATAAACAGCATCCTGCTCATTGAGTTTTATTAATTGATTTGAATGTATGTTGTATAGTTTTTGTTTCTTTCCGCTTATCCATTCAATAAAAAGTGAATCGATGTTAGTTGCATTGCCTAATCCGACATGTAGATTATAAGATACCGCAGAAAGATATCCCCTAGCAGGATTTTGTTCAATCATTTGCTTTAATCCATTATAATAAATGCTAACCTTTGCACCAAGGCCCATCGTATTTCCAGCAGCTCCTAATAATTGAATTTGAAGAAAATTATTTTTATTGATGGATTGTGCCTCATTCCTGTATATGAATGCTGGCTGATTAATATTATTGACTACCAGGTCCAGATCACCATCATTATCTAAATCAGCATATACTGCACCGTTACTATTGGATATGTTATTTACTCCCCATTCAGTTGTTTTGTTACTAAAAGTACCCAAGCTATCGTTCTTAAAAATATAATTTACAACATTCGATGATGGCATTTCCTTAACAATTTCCATTACATCATCCCGCTGCAATCTTCCCTTTTTTTGTACATACTCATTCATATAATTTATAAAATCGAGGTTAGTGTAGTCTCTAAAATACCCGTTGGTAACATAAAGGTCTTTCCATCCATCGTTATCATAATCTGCAAACAAGGCCGACCAACTCCAATCTGTATTCGAAATGCCAGCAACCTGTCCTGTTTCGCTGAATGTATTATTGCCGTTATTCAATTGCAACATGTTTCGCATATATTGAAAATAGAAACCGCTTTTCACATTAAGATTAAATTTTGCATAGTTATCAGGACTGAGTAATAATTTTTGGCGATGATTGTCTTCGGGCAGCATATCCAGCGTATAGATATCGGTATGACCATCATTGTTAATATCTGCTACATCATTACCCATCGAAAACTGGCTGGTATGCCCCAGCGATATTTCCAGTTTATTGGTAAACGTGCCATTCTTATTATTTATATAAAGAAAATCTGGAACCGAATAGTCGTTTGAAACATAAAAGTCAGCCCATCCATCTTCATTAAAATCAGAAATGCCAATTCCCAATCCATAACTTAATTCGGAACCATTAATTCCTGTTTGGGTAGTAACATCTTCAAATGTTCCTTTAGTTTGTTTGAAGAGGCGAAGTCCTTTCTCAGGATTATCCTGTTTAAAAAGTGCTGCCGTCCCTTCCTCATTTAATAAGGGAAGATTTTTGGGATTATGATTTAGCAATAACATATCGAGATCGCCGTCTTTATCATAGTCCAAAAAATAAGACTGATTGCTAAATCCAGTACTTGCCAATCCATAAGCTGCAGCCTTTTCTTCGAAGCGTGGAATTCCCGCTTCATTGTTACCAAGATTAATAAAAAGTTGATTGGCTCTTTTTTCGGGAGGCAGTGCGCCAGAATAACAAAGATAAATATCCAGTTTACCATCGGCATTAATATCAACGGTGTTCACACCGGTTTTCCAGGGACCGGGCCTTCCTGCTGCATTTGACATAAGCGTGATATCTTCAAATACAAGGTTTCCCTTGTTTAAATACATTTTATTATCACTCATATTGGAAGTGAAATAAAGATCTACCAATCCATCATTATTAAAGTCACCAGTAGCAATTCCACCGCCATTATAAAAATATTCATACATCAGGATGTTTGTGTTCAATCCTTCCGTAAGTGTATTTTGGAAATCGATCTTGGTTTGCTCTGCATTTAATAGAGTAAATAATTGAGGTCCTTTTTCTTTAATTGGCTTTTCTAATTCCTCTCTGCATCCTGCCATTTGGATGGATACAAGCGTTAACAGGTAAGTAAATAGTTTCGTTGCTTTCATATCGTCCATAAAAAAATCTATCCCAATATAGGGATAGATTTTTTTATACGTTAAAATATGTTCTTTAATTATATCCTGGGTTCTGAACTAACTTATCATTTTTGCTTGCTTCATCTTTATCAATCGGTCTAAAATACATTTTATCATTCCATTTCCTGGTCTCATTCTCTGTATTATCTACCACAGTATACGTATAGTTATATACTGTTTTATCATATTTATAAGGAACGAGGGCTGTTTTACCAGGTTTTAATGTAGCTGTTATATTAATAGTCTTAATTCCTCGACCCACGGTTGTCGGAGCAATCATCCAACGACGAGCATCGTGATACCGGTGTTCTTCATAAGCTAATTCAATTCTGCGCTCATTACGGTAACGATTCAACAACACAGGGCCAGCATCAAAAATAGCAGCCATACCTGCACGGTATCTTATTTTATTAAGCCAATTTCTTGCTTCTGCTTCGTCTCCTAAAGCAATACAGGCTTCCACATAATTTAACACCATTTCAGTATAACGGATAAATGGCCATGGAATAACCTGGGCGCTGGATTGGTTATCGGGTAGTGCCGGATTTGGATCAATGAATTTTCTTGTATAATAATGGGTACGACTACCATTCCAGTTTTCAACAGCAGATTCTCTGGTATCAATTCCATTTATAAAACCACCGCTTCCATTCGCATAATAACCAGTTTGTAATTGGTTAGCCGGATCTAAACCTGCTACATCGGATGGTCTTGGTTTCCATGTAGATCCGTCGTAAAGTACTGAAGCATAAAAACGCGGATCACGATTTACATAAGGATCTGCTTTATGAGTAGCATTACTCCAATCAAACTTTGTTCCATCCATCATTTCATAATCATCAACCATTTGTTGAATAGGTGTATTACCTGCCCAGTTGTGATAACCATTAGGTCCGTTATTAATTCCATAATGAATACCGCCCAATGGCCAGTTATCTTCCTGAGTGAATAAGGCTGTATGTGAACGGAGGAAAATAAGTTCAACGGCGGCTGCTTTATCACCAACGCCGCTTTCGCCACCAAGGGCAATTGACATATAATTATTTCTTCCTTCTTCCGGGGTAACCGGAGCCGTTAGATTTAGTTTGTATCCCTGAGTTGCATCAATTACAGCTTTTGCAGCGACGCGTGCCGCCTGCCATCTTGCAGTTCTATCGCCAGCAGGATAAGCAAGCAAATCAATATTTGTAAATCCAGCCAGCGTGGCCGACTTAGCTTTAGCGGTGGGTCCATCATGTAAATCGCTGGCGGCATACAACAACACTCTTGCTTTTAACGCCATAGCAGCTACTTTAGAAGTACGACCCGGAACGCTGCTTTTTCCATCAAGTAATTGTATTGACTTATTCAAATCTGCTACCATAAAATCAACACATTGTGCATAGGTGCTTCTTGCAATGGTATAATCTTCGTTTAAGCCATATGGTTTGTCAATGATCGGAACACCTCCGTAAAAACGCGTCAATTGCTGATAATAATAAGCTCTTAAGAAATGAGCTTCACCGAGAAGTTTATTTCTTAAAGCAGTATCTGCAAAAGTTGCAGTAGGCAGTCTGTCGATAGCAACGTTTGCCTGGCGAATAGCCAAATACATACGATCCCATCGATAGGTATCACTCATCCATCCTAAATTCGAAGGTGTTTCAGACCCTTCGGTAAACGTATTAATATTTCTTCCCGCGTGGGTAAACATTGCTTCATCAGTATATCCGGCCAGGGCCTGCTCTTCAAATCCACCATAGCCAAGGAAAGAATACACATTATAAATGAATGCTTCCGAAAGAGGGCCGTCTGCCCAGGTGGCTTCGCTGGAAATTTTATCTTTTGGCAGCGTATTCAAAAAATCCCTTTTACAGGAAATAATGACCAGCATCATTACCAATGCGAAACTCAAAAAAGAAATTAATTTTTTCATACATCTAGTTGTTTAAAAAGTTAAACTTAATCCTGTATTAATGATTTTCGCCTGTGGATAATAAACTCCACCTTGTGCGGTTGCCTCCGGGTCAAAAATCTTGTATCTGTCAATAGTTATCAAATTCAACGCATTTACAAAGAGCCTTAGGTTGCTTACCTTGAATTTGGTTAATAGTTTAGTTGGCATATTATATCCAAGTTCAATATTTTTCAAGCGAAGATAATTTTTACTAAAGAGATAATAGGTATTATCGCCAAAGTTGCCTCCTGTAAAATAGGTATCTCCCCTGCTTGCCAGCCTTGGATGTATGTTACTCGGCTTATCGATTGACCATCTATTATCGTTAGAATACTTCAAAAAGTTGCCTATGTCTCCAGATTCTGTTTGAATTCTGATAGAAGCACCAGCGGCCCCTTGAAATAATATACTAAGGTCAAAGGATTTATACCTTACATCCACCGTTGCACCATAATTCAACGTTGGTGTAATTCCACGATCCAAACGAACCCTGTCATCTCCCGTAATTTTTCCATCTCCATCAACATCCTCAAACTTCATATCACCGGGTATAAGGGTACCTGTTACTCCGCTGTAATCAATTGTATTCTTATTAATATCATCCTGATCTTTAAATACACCGGCAGATTTATAAACTAAATAACCACCAATAGATTTACCCTCTAATTTTTGATATTCTTTAATACCAGGAACTTCATCCAGGAACAATACTTTGTTTTTTGCATATCCGCCATTAATACCCGCACGAATCGTAAGATCTTTTGTTGATTCAATATTATAGGCAACACTAAATTCAAACCCTTTATTTTCCACCTTACCGGCATTTACTGGTGGGAGTAAGGAGTTAATACCGGAAGAAGAAGGTGTAGAACCTGTTTTTTGAATAAGTATCTGGTCGCGTTTATTCACGAAATATTCAAGGGTAACATCAATTTTTTTATTGAGAATCGTCGCATCCAATCCTATATTAAGGTTATTCGCTCTTTCCCAGGTAAAATTAGGATTAGCCAATACTGTTTCTACAAGATTTGTTACTACCTGTCCATTGATTGGATAAGAACCAAATCCATAAGTAGACAAGTATGCATATTCTTGTAAAGACCCTCTGAAGAACACCTGGTCATTTCCCATTTGTCCGTAAGACGCTCGTATTTTTAAATAATCAATTGCATCTACCTTAAAGAAATCTTCATTGGTAACGTTCCATCCCAACAACAATCCAGGGAAGAATCCGAACCGGCTATTTTCAGGAAATATATAAGATCCGTCATAACGCCAGATAAATTCTGCGAGGTATTTTTCTTGATAATTATAGGATGCCCGTCCATAATAACCCAATCTTGCACGTTCGTAAGCACTACCACCTGTATTTTGTTGTAATGAACCCCCGGCGAATATCTGATCCACTGCTGATGAAATATAGTTTCTGCGAAACGCAAAAAAGTTTTCACCTGTAAATTTTTCTTTGGTAACACCAGCCATTACACCTAATGTATGGTCGGATCCAATCTTGCGATCGTAGCTAAGGATTGCCGTTAGATTTGTGTTTAATACGGAGCCATATCCCTGCTGAAGCCTTGGATCAGTGAAATTTGAACGGATAGCGCCTACCAATTTGGGGGTTTTGCCATCGGCCTCCAAAGAAACCCTATCCCAGGTATAAAGCATCCAGGGCGTTTGCCATCGTTTTTCTGTTTGACTGTTTTTGTCAACGGCTCCGGACAAAGAAAGTTTTAATCCTTTAACCCAGGGATTTGTAATATCAACTGATCCATTTATTTGAGTAAAGTCGGTTGGGTTATCAACATATCCTGTAGCATTCGTTGTAATTACATAGGGATTCTGACCATTTTCGATATCTGGCCCGGGTTTTCCATTTGGCCAAACTTCAGGCTCGGTTGGTCGACCTCTCATTAACATTCTAAAAATAGAACCTGCGCTTTCGGTTGGAAATCTACGTTGTTCTCTTCTCGCCAAAATTCCTAAGTTGGTAGTAATATATTCATTCACTTTCGCAGTAAGGTTGGTGCGAAAATTATATTGATGATAATTTGTTGCTGAGTTTTTGTAGTACGCATCCTGGCTCACATAACCAAGGGAAGCGAAATATTTGAAATTATCTGTGCCTCCACTCAATTGAAGATTATGTCGTGATTGACTCGACCATTTCTTAAATGCATCCGCAAACCAATCGGTATCCGGATATCCCCAGGGATCAGATCCATCTCCATGTTTTTGTATGGCAGTAGGGCTATAGTTGGCATTCAAGGTAGTTACTCCCGGAGTAGGTGAATCGTAGGTTCCTGTTTGTTTTATTGCGGCAGATGCAGCTCCCCATTCTCCAACAGGTATCGATTTATAAATAGGAAGCTCGTTCATGATATTCGCATACTCTACTGCATTAGACATACTAGGAACACGGGTAGGTTGACTAAACCCCTGATTAAAATCGTACGTAATTTTTGGTTTTCCGGTTGTTCCCCTTTTTGTAGTTATTAAAATAGCTCCGTTCGCAGCTCTGGCTCCATAGATTGCAGCCGACGCATCTTTAAGAACGGAAATATTATCAATATCTCTTGGATTTAAGCGACCAAGTCCGCCATCCCTGTCGGGAATTCCATCTATAATAATAAGGGGGCTACTGTTCCCAAAAGTGTTGAGTCCGCGAATATTAATTTGAGCTCCATCATAACCAGGTTCACCACTTTGTTGAATTACCACTAAACCGGGTAAACGGCCAGAAAGTGAATTTGATAAATCTACAGCGGGAGATTTTATTAAATTCTCTCCTTTAATGGCACTAACGGCACCGGTTACAGTAACTTTTTTCTGCGTGCCGTAAGCTACCACTACTACATCCTCCAGGTTTGAACCTTCGCCTGGTGATAGTGAGATAGATAATTCAGTTTGGTTTCGAACTACCACTTCCTTGGTACCAAAGCCTACAAATGAAAAAACAAGTGTAGAAGCCGCATTTTTCACGGTAATAGAATATTGACCGTTTACATCTGATACTACACCATTACTTGTACCTTTTTCGGAAATACTCGCACCCATAATCGGCGCGCCGCTGTCATCTTTAATTTTACCTTTTACGGTAATTCCTGATGATTGGGCAAGAAGTTGCGATGAAATAAATACAGAAAAGAAAAGGACTGAAAAAAATCTGAATTTGCCGTTTCTAAAAAATAATCTGGAGAAGTGTACGGCCCCTTCCATTGGCAGCATCACGTTAAGCATAAGCGTTAGTTTTAAGAAAGTAATGAAAATCTGGCTGGTTTGGCGAATAACTTTTAAAAGTCTGAACTTTTATCTAGTATGAACAAAAACAACGATTGAAAAGAATTTATTCAAAATCTGCAGAAAAAAAACAAATAGCGGATCAATGATTAAAAAACAAAACAATCGTTAACATGAATTTAAGAAGGTTTTTCATAAATACCTGAAATATATTGATTATTTTCTTCTTTCTTTCAACATTGCAATCAATACAAACAATAGTTAGTATCATTAAATATACTACTCAAAAAAATGATGTCCAATTTTTAAGCATTTTCATAGGGGAAAAGCAGGTACCAAGTCCATTTAATATGCCTAATTCAATTCTTAAAAACTGTATTGACATTTCAGTGATTCAGTTAAAGAATAATTGATAGTGATTACGTATACATTATAAGTCGCAAAAATCTTACTGTGATGAATTAAAATCGGCTATAGACAGAATCATTCAACAATCATCCAATAATTTTACGCAAAAAAAACTGGAAACGCTTGAACACAACCTTCGTTCCCTTCAGTTACCCAAAAAACTGGCTATCCCTGCATTGGAAAGTTTTTTATTCTTTGATGCCAGCCATATTATTCATCTCGAAGCACAAAGCAATTATACCACCATTTATTTTACAGATCACCCCAAACTAATTGCCAGCCGAACACTAAAAGATTTTGAAGATTTATTACCGGCTGATATTTTTTTCAGGCCACTTCATTCCCATATCATCAACCTCAATTTTATCAAACGTTATGTAAAAGGAGACGGTGGGCAAATAGAAATGCAGAATGGAAATTTTGTAACCGTAGCCAGGCGCAAGAAAGATGAATTTTTGAAGACGATTGGGCATTGATTTATTTCCAGTTAGCGCCAAGCTAAGGAATTATCTATTTACAAGAATCACGTTTAGTATTATTTCTTCATTTTACTATAAAACTGAATTGCGGGCTACCTTTCCGTTTCACTTCTTCCATTTAACGAATTGATGAAGATCCATTTTCGTACATGCTTGATTGATCTACAAAAAATTGTCGGGCGTAATCCTTAACCAAAGGCCTCTTTCCCACCAGGAATTATCATTCATCAATGCCCGATTAATCAACAAACACCCCCGTTTAATTACACTCAATTTTCTACCCCTCCAATTGATGATAAATTGCTGATTCATTTATAAACCTATTGCTATGAATAAGTATTTAGTTATTGCAGTTATTCTATTGAGTCACCAGTTGGTTTTTAGTCAGAGCGTTGGTATAAATACAACCACCCCTGCTGCCACATTAGATGTAAATGGAGATGTTGTATTCAGAACAGGTACGTTAGCAGTAGCTAATGGAATTACTCTCGCGCTGGATGTTAATATTACCAAATTCAGTTATTACCGGGTAGAAGGGCCAACAGCCGATTTTACCATTGCCGGAATCACAGAAGGAGTAGATGGCCGGTTACTTACGCTCTTTAACCGCAGTGGATTTACGATGCAACTAAATAATGAAGATCCATCTGCAGGACTTACTGATCAAATTGTTACCGGAACCAATGCCAATATAACGATCTCCAATAGAGGAATTATAAATCTTCAATATGATGGCAATGAGGGAAAGTGGATTGTAAAAAGCAATAGTAAAGGTGGCGCTATCGGAGGTGGTGGCTTTTGGGATTTAAATGGCGGTAATATTTTTAATAACAATTCAGGAAATGTAGGAATAGGTACCAATAATCCATATACAAGACTTACTATAGAATCTCCCTATAATACTTCCGGTTGGTACCATATTGGCAGGAATGGTACCGATTCGATTGTTGTAGGAGAAGGCATTGGAGGAGTATCCGCAGCAATAGGAACCAGTACAAACCATGCTTTCCG
>JBJXDV010000493.1:0-5749 GCA_046153465.1 Chitinophagaceae bacterium | reverse complement strand
AGGTTGTAGCCGATCCTACTGCTTCAAACACAACATTTACTCCATTGTCATTTGTTAATTCATTTATTTCTGCAACCAGCGTTTGTGTTGTGGTATTAATGACATGCAGAACACCAAATTGTTTGATAAAAGAAAGTTTTTCATCACTTATATCGGCTGCAATTACCGTTGCACCTTTCTTTAAACATGCGATAATAACACCAATACCTATAACTCCACAACCAATTATCAATACCGTATCAACAGCAGTTACCGAAGCTCTTTCGCTAGCATGATATCCAACACTTAGGGGTTCTACCAATGCCAATTGCTGCAGTGATAGGTTTTTGCTTTGATATACCTTATGGTAGGATAACGAAAAAAACTGTTGCATGGCGCCTTCGCGTTGTACGCCCAGCGTTTGATTATACTGGCAGGTGTTGAATCGCTCTAGTAAACAGGCCGGGCATTTGCCACAACTGGAATAGGGATTTACAGTAACCTGGTCGCCTATACTAAAATGAGCCGGTACTTTTATTCCTTTGTCAATGATAACGGCGCCAACTTCATGACCAGGAACTCGCGGATACGAAACTAACGACATCGTGCCCTTGTAGCTGCTCATATCGGTACCACAAAGACCAATAAATTCGATTCGAAGCAATACTTCTTCGTCGCCCATAACAGGGCTTACTGTTTCAATAGTAGCAATAGAAAAAGGCTTTTGTAATAAAACAGCTTTGTTCATCATTTTATCAGGCACTTGTTTTATATCCATTCCATCCATACCAGGCAACCACACAAAAGCAAAGCAAGGGGATAGTAAAAGAAAAAGCAGTTGAATAATATTGTGCTAAAAGGCCCATTAAAAATGGCATAATGGATCCGCCAACAATCGACATAATAATAAATGAGGCCCCTCTTTTTGTATAGCTCCCCAACCCTTTTACACCCAACGCAAAAATGGTAGGGAACATAATTGATTCAAAGAAGAAAATTGCCATTAGCGAATAAACAGAAATCCAATCTTTAGCAAATGCAACTATAAAGCAAAGAAGTATATTGATAATCGAATAAACAAGTAACAATTTATTTGGTGCAATTTTCTGCATCATTGCGGTTCCTGCAAAACGCCCGGCAGTAAAAAGTATCAGGCTAATTGAAAGGAGGTATGCTGCTTTTTCATTGGTGATGCCAATACCTGCTTCTGTACAATAGTTGATAAACCATGCGGCTATCCCTACTTGCGCGGCTACATAAAAAAACTGAGCTACAACTGCTCCAGTAAAATTGCTATGCTGAAATAAGGTCCTTCGATTTCCTTCACCCCCTTCCACCAATTCACTTTCTTTTATTTCGGGTAACCAGGTTCGCCAGAACAAAACAGCAATTGCCATAACAATTGTACCAATTACGAGATAAACTAATTGAACAGATCCTAAATTGTTTTTGGCGACACCGTTAGTACTACCGAAAAATAATGCACCACCAATAATGGGCCCGATAAAAGAACCTACACCATTAAAACTTTGCGAGAGATTGAGTCTGAATTCCGAAGTTTGGGGATTCCCCAACACAGTGATATATGGATTGGCGGCTGTTTCGAGAAAGGTAAGTCCTGACGCCAGAATAAATAGTGATATTAAAAAAAAATTAAAATTGGCCATTTCTGCTGACGGATAAAAAAGAAAAGCGCCCATAGCATACAAGAGTAATCCGATAATAATACCTTTTTTATATCCAAAGCGGTTCATAAATATACCTGCAGGGATTGCGACTATAAAATAAGCTCCAAAATATGCGGCCTGTAATAAAGCAGATCTTGCTTTGGTAATATTTAGTGATTCCTGAAAATGTTTATTTAATACATCTAATAAGCCATAGGCCAGGCCCCATAAAAAAAACAAGCTGGTTACTAATATCAGGGGAAATAAATAACTTCTTTTTTCCGCAGACGTAACGGTAGCGTTGGTTGATGTTGAAAGGGCCATGCAATTGTATTTTTTAAAAGTGAATGGTCAAATGTGAAAAGTGAATATGTAAATAATTCTATGGTACTTGTCATAAATAAAAAAGAAGATGAACCAATATTTTAATTTTAGCTATTTACTAAGTCAATGATCTGTCTAAATGGGTGTATCCTCCGTCTACATAAATAATTTGCCCGGTGGTATGCGAGGATCGATCACTTACCAGGAAGACAACCATATTCGCAATTTCTTCGGAGGTCGTGAATCTTTTTTCAAGCGGAATTTTGCTGATGATATCAGCGAGTTTTTCTTTTGAATTTGGCAAACTGTTAATCCATTTTTCATAGAGAGGTGTCCACACTTCGGCGGGTATAACGGCATTCACTCTAACGGAAAAGGGTAGTAGCTCGGCTGCCCATTCTCTGGTCAAAGCATTCACGCCTCCTTTAGCGGCAGCATAACCCGATGTATGGCCCTGCCCGGTTTCGGCTACTTTGGATCCTATATTGATGATAACACCTTTGTTCTTTTTTAATTGAGGTAAAGCATAATGAGCAAGATTATAATAATGAGTAAGGTTTTTTTGCAAGGAAGCTACAAATCGTTCGGGTGAGCCGTTTTCTAAATCTACTCCATCGTTGACTCCTGCATTGTTAATCAGGCCATCAATCTTTCCGTATTTATCAACAGTAAAATCAATTAATTCTTTACATGCACCCGGGTCGGCCAATTCTACTGTTTGAGAAGCTGCTTTTCCCTTTGCTTTGATTATTTTATCTACCATTGCCTGATTATCTTCTTTATCTCTTCCGGCAATCATTACAATAGCTCCTTCTTCGGCCAGGGTTTTACTGATCGCTGCACCAATTCCTTTGGCACCACCCGTAACGATGAATACTTTATTGGTTAAATGTAGATTCATAAAATCTCCTCCTTCTTACAATTTAGACTAATAAGAGTGCATATTAAGAAATGATGCGTAAAAATTTTTGTTGCTACTCAATTCCCCTCTTTTGGAGGGGTTAAGGGAGGCCAAGCTTATAAAATTCATTGGCATTCAAACCAAGAATTTTTTCTTTATCTTCTAACGAAAAATTTTCTAAGTATTTTTCAATTAAACTTTTCCATTGAACATAGATACCACTTAATAAAATCACCGGCCAATCGCTTCCATATACTAACCGATCGGTACCAAATGCTTCAAATACTATATCCAGGTATGGATAAAAATCAGCAGGGCTCCACTCTTTCCAGGAAGCTTCGGTAAACAATCCCGATAATTTACAATATACATTAGGATGTTTTGCAATTTCTTTCAGCTTCAATTTCCAGTCATCTATATTTTTATTTTTTATTTCAGGTTTCGCACAATGATCAATCATTAATTTTTGGTCAGGAAATTTTTGAACAAATGATAATGCCGCGCTTAATTGCTTGGGGTAGATTAAAATATCATAAGTATAATTATATTTCGCAAGACAGCAAATTCCTCTTTGAAAATCTTCTTTCAATAAAAAATCATCAAGCTCTGCCTGTACAATATGGCGCCACCCTTTTATAATTGGATATTGAGAAAAATAAAGCAACCGATCTTCGATATTTTCGGCACGTAAATCGATCCATCCAACTACTCCCTTAATGATCGGATGTGTTTTAGAAAGTTCCACCAGGAAATGTGTTTCCAATTCGCTTTGATCGGCCTGAACTGCAATCACACCTTCTACTTCATTTCTTTTTGAGGTTAAAGAAAAATGTTCGGGCAAATAATTTTGCTGTAAAATCTTCATGTCTTTGGTAATCCAAGTATCCCGCTGTTTATCGTATTTCCAGAAATGTACGTGCGAATCAATCGTACCTATGCCACCACCACTGGCGGAGGTATCGATAGCACTATAATATTTTGTAACGTGAAGCATAAGTTGTAAATACTAAAATTTATTATTCAAGGTTTGGCAGACTGAATATCTTGTCCATCTTAACCCATTTTTGGCCGGGTTTTGCGCCGGGCAATGCTTGTTGAAAGCTCCACATTAATTCTTCCCAAGCCAGTACTTTCGAATTCGCAGCATTCATAGCAGCCATTTTCTCGAACGTAAAATCGTCATTGGCTTCAATAATCATAAACATTCGGTTAGCCGTTCGGTATATATCCATAACCGTAACACCTGCATCTTTTATACTTTTAATTATTTCGGGCCATACTTTTTGATGCCAGCGATCGTATTCGGCAATCAGGTCGGGTTCGTCTACGAGGTCAAGGGCAAGGCAGTGTTGTTGCATGTTAGTTAATTGTGAATGGTCAATTGTGAATATAAGGAGTAATCGCTTTTCGATTAATTTTTTATAAGGCTGGTTAGCATTTTAAAACAATCTAAAAGAGCTTTCCCAAGTATATTGAGCATAAAATTAATTAAATAGCCAAGTTCACTTGCCAGGTCAAGCGCTGCATCAATTTCAATCACTGAACCTCTCGCAATTTCAAAATATCTTTTTCGTTCAGCTTCCGATTTTCTTGAGGCACCTTCTGCAATATTCAAATGAACTGATAATGCTGCCCTTCTAATTTGTGAACTCATCCCAAATTTCTCTTCAGTTGGAAGTATATTACTCAATTTGTAACATTCCAAAACAACTACTTTTGATGCTTTAAAAACGTCGAGTTGTTGGTGGTTTAATTGCAAAAACATACATAAGAATTTTAATTGTTTAAAAATTGCTTATATATGAGGTTTCGCTGTTAAGAACATTTATTTTTCACTATTCACTATTCACTATTCACTATTCACTATTCACTATTCACTATTCACTATTCACTATTCACTATTCACTATTCACCATTCCGCTCCATGCAACAGCTTTTTGTTTACTACTCCCCAATCCATCGATACCAAGCTCAATTACATCTCCCGGTTTTATATAAATCGATTCAGGTTTTTGTCCCATTCCAACGCCGGCCGGTGTTCCAGTGCTAATAATATCTCCCGGTAATAAAGTCATAAACTGGCTTAAATAGGCTATTAAAAATGGAATTTTATATACAAGATTTTTTGAATTGCCATCCTGCATCATTTTTCCATTTACGGTTAGCCATAAACGCAGATTATTGATATCAGGAATTTCATCAGGGGTAACAAGATACGGGCCAATCGGCGCAAATGTATCGCAACTTTTTCCTTTTACCCATTGTCCGCTTCGTTCTAGTTGAAAGGCACGCTCACTATAATCGTTGTGTAGCATATAACCTGCTATATACTGCAGCGCCTCTTTTTCTTCTATATAACTGGTTTTTTTTCCAATTACTACGGCCAGCTCAACTTCCCAGTCGGTTTTAGTACTATTTTTTGGAATAACCAATGAGTCATTTGGCCCGCAAATAGCCGAACTGGCTTTAAAAAAGATGACGGGTTCGGGAGGTACCTGCATTTTTGCTTCCAATGCATGATCGGAATAATTAAGACCGATACAAATTATTTTTGAAGGCCTGCAAATGGCGGGCCCTAGTCGCACCTCATCGCCTACTACCGGGCAAGAAGAATGATTTGTTTCTAACCAGGTTCTCAACCGGCCAATGCCATCACTCGCAAAAAATTCTTCCGTGTAATCTTCCTTAAAACCACCAACATCCAACCGGGTACCATCTGATAGTTGAATACCTGGTTTTTCCCCGGTAACAGGGCCAAATCGAATCAATTTCATTGTACAATTAGTTTGCTGTCTAAGCTACTTCCAATTTTGCTTCACACAAAACCTATTTATGCAATCGTTTATCAGCGCTAACAAGCATTAGCATTTTCTATTAA
>JBJXDV010000492.1:0-3445 GCA_046153465.1 Chitinophagaceae bacterium | reverse complement strand
CTAACAATAAATCCATTTTGTACGGAAAAGAAATAGCTGCGAAAATTTTTGAGTGGTCAAAAACAGATAGTGGCCACCGGGCTTATTTAAGGAATTTTGATAAAACACTTGTGTTCAAAGAAAAGCCCGGTTGCTGGCACCCGCCTTTATATGCACAATCATTCAGCCATTTTCCATTACATCCTCATTGGGGAACGAACAGAACATTTTTAGCTATCAACGATTCGCTCAGGGATCCTGACTTCATTGCATATGATTCAACGCCCGGGTCTCCCTATTATAACCAGTTTATGGAGGTTTATAAAAAGGAGAAAATTCTTACTCAGCAGGAAAAAGAAGCGGCTATTTGGTGGAGTGATGATCCGGATGAAACCTTTACGCCACCGGGACATTCTTTTTACCTTGCAAGTTTGGTCATAAGAAAAATAAAACCATCTATCATTAAAACAGCTGAAACCTATGCGCGGGTAGGGATGTCCGTTGCAGATGCTTTTCGGAACTGCTGGAAATGGAAGTACCAGTTTTTTTCGGAGCGCCCCAATAATTTTATTACAGAACATATAGATAGGGAGTGGCATTCTTTCTGGCCGGATCCACCTTTTCCTGCATTTCCTTCAGGTCATGCAATACAGGCGGCAGCCACTGCCACGGTACTTTCCGATTTATATGGAGAAAAATTTGAGTTTACGGATAGTGCTCATGCCGGTAGAAAAAGGGATGAACTACGAAATACCGATTTTGTGGTACGGCATTTTAGTTCTTTTTGGGCTCTTGCGGAGGAGACAGCGAATTCACGTTTTTATGGAGGCATTCATACGCGCCAGGATAATACGGCAGGCTTGATCAAGGGAAAGGAAATTGCAACGAATGTAAATACTTTAAAGTGGAAACGAAACGAAAAGTAAAATAATTTACTACT
This sequence comes from Chitinophagaceae bacterium, assembly GCA_046153465.1. Lineage (GTDB taxonomy): Bacteria > Bacteroidota > Bacteroidia > Chitinophagales > Chitinophagaceae > Endoryza. The sequence continues at coordinate 2,526 of JBJXDV010000492.1, read as the reverse complement.
ACCATGCGTCAATATCTACTATACTTTTTTCTGACTTCGTTTATATCCAATGTAAATAGCCAAACACATTTTACAGACGCTACTCAGCAGGCAGGTATTAAGCATGTATTCAAAGTATATGAAGGAATGTTTGGTGGGGGAGCCTGTGTAATTGATTTTAATAAGGATGGATATGAAGATATTTATATCACTGGTGGTATGAATGATGATGTGTTGTATAAAAATAATGGAAACGGTACGTTCACCAATGTATTTGAGCAATCGGGACTAACGCTAACAAAAAAATATGTTACACAAGGTGTTTCAGGAGCCGACATTAACCGGGATGGCTTTGTAGATTTATTCATCACCACTATTACCTCGCGTGAAAAAAAGCAGGCGATTCCCCGGGAAATAAATCTTCTCTTCTTAAATAATGGAAATGGTACGTTTAAAGATGTAACAAAAGAATATGGATTAGATCAACTTTATTCATTCAGTACCGGTGGAAGTTTTGGAGATTTTAATGCAGACGGATGGCCAGATCTTTATGTTGGTAATTATTTTAATGAGTTTGAGGGAAAGCTCAGTGTGATAAACGATAATACTGTTGTTGGTGCCAATCAAATTGCAAAAGGTTATTTGCTGCTGAATGAGAAGGGAAAATATTTTCGGGATGTTTATTCGGACTATGGATTAAATTTTCGGGGCTTTGGATTTGGAGGCGTATTTACAGATTTTGATAATGATGGCGACCAGGATCTTTTTGTAAATCATGATTTCGGTTATAAACGGACCCCAGATCTGCTTTTGGAAAATCGCTATCCTAAACAATCATTTCGTGATGTGGCGAAAGAAATGGGAATGGACCTGAAGATTAATTCGATGGGAACTGCAGTTGGAGATTATAATAATGACGGATTGATGGATTATTTTATGACCAATATCAAGTTTAATTATTTTATGGTAAACCAGGGCATTGGCAAAGGTTTTTTAAATAAGGCCAAAGAACTGGGGGTTGATTTTTTCTCGATCAGTTGGGGAGCTAATTTTGGGGATTTCGACCACGACGGCGATCTTGATTTGTTTGTTGCTAACGGCGACCTAAACCCGAATTGTGTGCCCATGGCCGATTTTTATTATGAAAATGACGGCGCAAAATTTTCAGACAAAGCCCGGGAAACAGGATTAGCTGATTATGGTATCGGACGTGGCTCTGTTGTATTTGATTATGATAATGATGGCGATCTGGATTTATTAGTGGTAAACCAGGAAGCGGTACTTACATACCCGGTACCTTCGGTTACCCATCTTTACCGGAATGATTCTACAAAAGGTAACTGGATAAAAATTGCATTAATCGGCGTCGATGCAGAGACACATGGGATTGGATCAAAAATTGAAATCGAAACCAGTGGAAAAAAAATGATTCGTGAAATTGATGGAGGAGGATCGAGTCATCTTTCCCAAAATTCGGTGATTGCTCATTTTGGAATTGGAACCGCTACAACAATTGATAAGATTACGGTGTATTGGACTGGTGGTAATAGACAAACAGTGGTGGATATAAAAGCAAATCAATTAATAACAATCATTGAACCTCCAGTAAAAAAAATGAATAATATATTATTGTATTGGATTGTCGGAGTGATGCTATTATTGATGGGTATTGTATGGAGATATCGAATTTTGCAAAAAAATAAGTAATTTTTTTTGTGTCGTATTCTTATTGGGAACTACCAATTTAAATGGACTAAAATTATACAGTACCAGAATTTCTATATTTACCTTCCTGTGCTTACTATTGCTCATTTCTTACATTTTGTAAATAATAATTTGTATGCTTAAAGATAAAATACTTGTCATCGCCATATCCGGCTAAAAAGGGTGGAGCTTATCTTTCGTTAAATTTATAACAAGTAAAACGCCAGGGCAGATGTGTGGATATAATCAATACCCGATTACTTTCAAAAACTCATCTTTCTTTCTCCTCGATACATCAATATAGGTTCCGTTTTGTAATTCTATCTGACCGCCATCACCTTTAATATACCTTTTAATATAATTGAGATTGATAACGTGGGAGTGATGAGTGCGGAAAAAAATATCGTTGGGCAACAATTCTTCAAATTCTTTCAGTGTTTTTGATGCAGTAATTTTTGCTTTATTGGTTAAATATATATTGGTGTAATTGCTGTTGGCCTCCAGGTGTATAATGTCGTTTATCTCATAAAACAGCAGTCCTTCTAAAGTGGGGATGGCCAATTTATTTAATAATTTTTTGGGGTGCTGCATATTTTGCTGCAGCAACTCTACCTGTTTTTTTGTTTGATTATTTTCAATCTTATTAATTTTATCAACCGCTGATTTTAATTCTTCAATATCTACCGGTTTTAATAAATAATCAAATGCAGCGTATTTAATAGCTTTTATTGCATACTGATCATACGCTGTGGTAAAAATGATATGAAAATTTTTATCTGTAAGCTTATTCAGCATTTCAAAGCCGTTCATCTGGGGCATTTCAATGTCTAAAAAAATTAATTG
>JBJXDV010000491.1:0-3174 GCA_046153465.1 Chitinophagaceae bacterium | reverse complement strand
CGCCAGCTTGGTTTCTACCATGAGTTGTCGTTTTAGAGCGGTATGCGGGCATAATTACCTCTTACAATTACAATAAATTTAAACAATTATTTTAACTTATAATGACAATAAACTTATGCTTATTCACCCCCAAATAAACCCTGTAGCTCTTAATCTCGGGCCATTTGAAATTCACTGGTACGGCATTATGTATCTTTTTGCCTTTATTGGATTTCTTTGGTTAGGTAAAGTTCAGATCCGAAATCGACCATGGCTATCTTGGAATGAGCAAATATTAGACGACGCTTTCTTTTATGGGGCAATCGGAGTCATTTTAGGTGGACGATTAGGTTATATTTTGTTTTATCAACTGCAATATTACATGCATCAACCAATGGAAATTATGGCGGTATGGAAAGGTGGAATGTCTTTCCATGGTGGCTTTTTAGGTGTCATTATTGCTATGTTGCTCTTGGCAAAAAAATATAAAATTTCTCTGCTTTCAATTTTAGATTTTATTGCGCCTTTGGTTCCATTAGGACTTGCTTTTGGTCGTATTGGAAATTTTATTAATGCTGAGTTGTGGGGCAGACCAACACAGTTCATTTTGGGTATGATCTTTCCTAATGTGGACGATATCCCAAGACATCCTTCTCAGCTTTACGAAAGCTTCTTTGAGGGGCTAATTTTATTTTTAGCACTATGGATATACTCAAACCAAAAAAGAAAAACAGGACAAATATCTGCATTATTTTTAATACTATATGGTGCGTTTAGATTTTTTATTGAATTTACAAGAGAGCCAGATCAATTTCTAGGTTTACTCTTCTTAAATCTCTCAATGGGACAGTGGCTTTCTATTCCAATGATCGTAGCGGGCATTTATCTTTTTAAGAAAAGTTAACAGCAGCGCTTAATGCCACTCCATTTTCTATCAAGCGTTGCTTGATAAAATTTTTCCTTAGTCATGAGCTTGTGTTTCTTTGAGCATTGCTTATGATTTTCAAGATAAAGATCATAAAGATCATCTCCTGATAATCTTCTTATAAACTCATAAAATGATTTGATGGCTTTTAGCATGGCTTATGATTTATTTTTGAAAAATGAAATTCTTAACATATCAATTACAACCGTCCATAGAATAATAAGTAAAAAGAGAGTAATAAAAGCGTCTAACTTCTGATTAAAGATTAATTGATGAGTAATGGAAATTTTATCGCTCTCAATAAGTCCCATATTTATTTTTTCTGTTAAATCTCGAGCTGCTGCTATAAATCCAACTCTAACATCCTGACTAAAAATTTTCTGATATGCGGCAGTTGTTGTAACAATGATTAGCCAAAGTAAAGGCATGCCAGTAACCCAAGCATATTTCAATTTTTTTGATTTAATCAATATTCCAGTACCGACTGATAATGCAATTGCCGCAAGCATTTGATTTGCAATGCCGAATAAAGGCCATAAAATATTTACGCCCCCATTAGGATCTATAACACCAATATATAAAAAGTACCCCCAACAACTTACAACAATGGCACTACTTAAAATAATAGATGGCATCCATGACGTCTGACCAAACTTCGGATAAATATTTCCGATCATATCTTGCAACATAAATCTTCCAACTCGAGTCCCAGCATCTAAGGTGGTAAGAATAAAGATTGCTTCAAACATAATTGCAAAGTGATACCACATCGCTAATAAATGTGTGCCGAATGCTTTACCAAATATATTAGCCATACCGACTGCAAGCGAAGGAGCTCCGCCAGTTCTCGCAAAAAGTGAAGTTTCACCCATATTTTTTGCGAGCAATTCCATTTCTTCAACTGAAACTTTAAATCCCCATGAGTTTATTTTTTGAATAGCGCCAGCTGCCTCTGCTCCAACAACACCTACCGGACTATTGATTGCAAAAAAGACGCCGGGCTCTAAAACTGTTGCAGCTATCAAAGCCATAATTGCTACAAAAGATTCTAAAAGCATTGCACCATAACCAATCATAGGAATATATTTTTCATTGTCTAATAATTTCGGTGTTGTACCTGAGGCTATTAATGAATGGAATCCAGAAATAGACCCACACGCTATCGTAATAAAAACAAAAGGAAATACGCTGCCACCAAATATAGGGCCTGTACCATTTGTAAATTGAGTAAGCGCAGGCATTTTAATTTCGGGTTGTAACGTCATAATTGCAATAGCTAAAACAATCACTGTACCTAGCTTTACAAATGTAGAAAGATAGTCTCTCGGAGCCAATAAAAGCCACACAGGAAGCACTGCCGCTGCAAAGCCATAAAAAATAACAGCCCATGCTAGCGTTAAACTATCGTGATCAAAGTATGTACGCATCGTTTCAGAATGATCAATTAAACCTCCAGCGAAAACAGCTAAAAGTAATAGTCCAAATCCAATCAATGAGGCTTCGAGAACTCTTCCTGATCTAATAGACCTTAAATAAATGCCAATAAAAATAGCTATAGGGATAGTTGCGGATACTGTTGATGTTGCCCAGGGACTATGTTTCATAGCGTTTACTACTACTAACCCAAGAACTGCTATCAAAATAACCATAATTAAAAAAGTACCAACTAATGAAGCGGTACCGCCAATAATTCCAATCTCATCTCTTGCCATTTGACCGAGACTTTTGCCGTTGCGTCTCATAGAAAAAAATAATGTTGTCATGTCTTGGACAGCGCCACCTAGCACAGCACCTATTAATATCCATAGCATGCCAGGAAGATATCCAAATTGAGCCGCTAATGTAGGGCCTACCAAAGGCCCTGGTCCTGCTATAGCCGCGAAATGATGGCCGAATACAATCCATTTATCTGTAGGAATAAAATCTTTATCGTTTCTCAATCTCAAAGCTGGTGTTTTCTTATTTTCATCAATCACTAGAACTTTAGCTGCAATCCAGCTTGCATAGAATCTATAGGCAATCATGTAAATACATGCTGCGGCCGTAATAAACCAAACCGCGTTAATGCTTTCATTTCGACTAAGCGCTATAGAAGAAAACGCTACAGCTCCAAGCAAAGCCACTAAAATCCAAATAATATTTTTAGAATACTTTTTAATCATTCTGCATCCAATTCAATGTCTAAATTAATTTATTGCCTTATATATCTTTGATATACTTGTTTCCCATTTATTCTATTAATTATATGCAATTAATAAAAATTAAAATAA
>JBJXDV010000490.1:0-21115 GCA_046153465.1 Chitinophagaceae bacterium | reverse complement strand
GCCGTAAGTGGTAATTTTTTTAACAACCCATCGAATGATATATCCTCACTGGCATCATCAGTTGCTTGTCCATTATTATCTTGCTTGTTGCTGTTATCAGCTTGTTTCTTTTGAATAGCCTGATTTACTGCCGACAAACGGCGCCAGTTATCCGCATTCGGCCGGCTGCCCCATTTGCTTTTAAATTCTGTATACCCCTTCGATTTTAAAGACGTATTGGAAAAATACCAATCGCCTTTTGCTGTATTATCAAATAAATCGGTAGGCGTTGTGTTGGTAACAAGCGGATTAACCCCGGCAACCGGTTCATCTTCTTTTAGGCCCTGTGCCTTTCTTAGTTTTTTTACCAATTTTTTAATGAGGGCATCGCGCTCAGCTTCGGGCAACGAAGCAATACGTTGTAAGCTATCCTGCCGGTAAATAATATTTTCACTACTGGCAATGCGCGTTAATACTTCTTTGCGGTTGATAAATAATTTTTGATCCTCTACGATTTCCTGGTTCTGAACACTGTCGTAATAGTTTTTTGCATCCGAATAATTTGCTTCATTATAACTTAAATCTCCTAACAATAAAAATGATCTTGATTTCTGATTTGGATCAGCGCTTTTATCAATTGCTGCTTTTGTTGATTTTAAAAGATAAAATTTAGCCCCGGCCATATTTTTTCTTTCTAATTCCATTTGAGCAATCGAGTAATAAATAATGTCTCGGTAATTTGTGTACCTATCTTTACGAACCATTTTTAGAAGGTCATCAATATTCTGTTGAATCGCTTTATCATCGGTTGACTTATTTTGGCGAATTGAATTTAACCTGGCATAAACTTCCAGGATAGGATTCAGGGTATGGTCACTAGCTTTATCAAAACTCTCCTTAGCCATTTCTTTTTTGCCACTTTTTTCATAGAGTTGGGCAAGCAAATATTCCCACCTGGCCTTTTCTTCTTTTGTAGGTGCATTTACCAATGCCTTCTCAAGATAAAAGGAAGCACTGTCGTAATTATCTTGTTGATAAAACCAAAGCGATTGCATTTCGTATAAACTGCTTTGCAACCGTTCAGGAAAAGCAGGATCGCTTTTCAATGTTTCAATCATGCCGGCTGCTTCGGGATACTCCTCGAGCGCAAGATACGTGCGGATCAGCCAAATAAAAGATTCGTTTCGGCTAGGGGGTGGAGATAGTAGTTTCTTTGGAAATTTCGCAGTTTCTTTGGTAGATATCGAAAAAGCATTTCCCCCTTCATTTGAATTGCTGCCAATGGTTTTATCATATCCATCTTTTTCTTTCGGTGAAAAAGCGTAATTGATGTATTGAAAATTGAGGTAGGCTGTATCAAACACCTGCCGAAAGTAATAAGCCCTTCCCATTAACATATATAAGTTGTCAACCCAGTCGTTACGCAGATCATGTAGTAATATACCTGCATTCGCTTTATAAATGACGGAGTCCAGTTCACTACTGTCCCGTACTGTTTCTGCAGGTGAATAATTGTAAAAAGATAAGAGTTTTGTGTAGTCGTCTTTATGAGATTCCTTTGCCCTGGCGATAATTTCGTTTAGTTTTTCATTGGCATTAAAATGCCAGTTGAATTTGGTAATGGTGTTTTGAAAAAAACGACGGGTTGCCGTGAATTTTTTATCGGCACCCCTTTCGGAACCTAATTTTTTATTCTCTAGTTTCTGTGGCTTTTTTATTTCAAAACTGAGCGCAGGTATGCTTTGAGCTGATAAATTTATCAACCCTCCAATAAGGAGCAGCAGCGCAAGGAAAGTAATCCGGGTCAAAACTGTTGAATATTTGCAGCGCAAACTAATTGCTTAATAACTGATTTTCAAGAAAATTATTATAAAACTATCGCAATTTTTTCTCTTCTTATTTAACTTTCCTTTCGGCCTATTTGGCTACCTTTATTTTAACGCAAATTTTGAGTATGACAGGACTTGATGCAAACTCTACTTTGAAGCGGCTGAGAAACCGATATCGGCTGGTAGTTATGAACGATGATACTTACGAAGAGGTTGTTACGTTTAAGTTATCGAGACTGAGTGTTTATATCGTTCTTAGCACCATTTTTGTACTGTTAACGGGTTTAACGGTGGCACTTATCGTTTTTACGCCGCTGAAATTATATATACCGGGTTATGGTGATATCAATGCTACTAAAGAATTGAGAGATTTGAAAATGAGAACCGATTCGCTGGAAACGGCGATGAAATATAAAGATCAGTATTTGCAGAGTATGAAAAGTGTGTTGCAGGGAGATGCATCCGTTAAACCGGATACTACTACCCTTGATATACCAGTGCCTGAAAAAATTGACGACTAAAACCAATACCATGTTCAATCAAAAATCAAAAACTGACAACCAGTCGGAAGCTCCCGGCAGTGGCGGTGCAAGTCTTATTGCAGCCGGCACGATTCTTAAAGGTGATATTACCAGTAATGGCGATATCCGTATCGATGGCACGTTACAGGGAAACATTCATTGTACAGCTAAAGTTGTTATTGGCGCTAATGGCGTAGTTGAAGGCGATATTGCCGGTCAGCAAGCTGATATTATGGGTAAAGTGAAAGGAACCATAAAAGCAAAAGAGTTGTTGCAATTAAAAGGCAGTTGTGAGATATCCGGAAATATTCATGCTGGCAAATTGCAAATTGAACCTACTGCCAACTTCAACGGGCAATGCCATATGTCGGAATCCGTTCCCACTGTAAATAGCAATAGCCGTACAATTGTTGAGAAAAAAATCGACAATTCTGTAGCAGCCTGATCTGGTATCAAAATCATTTGAATTTTTAATTTGGATGCGATGGCAGTGCTCCGTTGCATCCAAATCTCTATTTCCGTTTGTCCATAATAGGACCAATGGTAGTACCTTTGCATAATTTATAAGTAGTTTGGTTTTTATGAATGCAATTGTTACTTCTCCCGCTTTTCTGAAAGCGTTCAGGCCTTTAGCCATTGTTTTTATGCTCATTAATGCGGGCTTACTTGGATCAAGATCCCTATTAACTAAATGGAACATCAGTTCAGATGTTTTATTGGTTGGGAATATTATTCTTTTTATAGCTACAGCCATTTCCTTTTATTTTTTTTACCGTTCATTTTCTGATAACCGCGCACAGGGTTTTCTGAGAATGATTTATGCAGGTATGTTTATAAAAATGATGCTTTGCCTTATTTCATCTTTTTTATATATAATGATTTCGGGTAAAGAAGTTAATAAGGGTGGAATCATTGGCTCTATGGCTTTTTACCTGTTGTATACTATTCTTGAAATGGTAATATTAATGAAAGTGAGCAAGCAAAAAAAGAATGCCTAAAAAAGAAGCACCGTTAGAATATCTTCGTCAGTTTATTCCAGAAGCATCTGTAGCAAAAATTCTTCAATACCTGCATCAATACAAGGTTCATCTTACGGTTACACGGGAGCGAAAAACAGTGTTGGGCGACTATCGCCATGCAACCCATCAGCAAACACATAGAATTAGTATTAACAGTAATCTGAATAAATATTCTTTTCTCATTACCCTGATTCACGAGCTGGCTCATTTAATTACCTTCAATGCGCATGGAAACAGGGTAGCACCGCATGGACGAGAATGGAAAAATTATTACGCATTGCTACTTAAAGATTTTCTTGGAATTAAAATTTTTCCTGTTGATATCCAGCACGCTTTACAACAGTCGATGAATAATTTACCCGCCAGTAGTTGTTCAGACGATGCGCTGATGCGGGTATTAAAAAAGTATGATTTGGTGAACGATGGATTGATTATGATGGAACATCTAGCAGAAGGAAATTTATTTGATATTGGAGAAGGAAGAATATTTAAGAAAGGAAAAAAATTAAGAAAGCGTTATCAATGTGTGGAACTGCGCACAGGAAAATTATACTTGTTCAGCCCGGTATATGAAGTGAAGGCGGTTTGAGTTGGTGGTTTTAGGTTTGTGGTTGGTGCAGTTCCGATAGGTATAAGTAAATTCAGAACTGCCATTAATTTTGGCTGTTACTCCCGAAGAACCATAAACTAAAAACCATAAACGATAAATTACTGCAGTTCCAGCAACATCCATACACTACAGCCCGAATGCCCGGTATTCCCCATTGGTCCATTAAGGTATCGGAACCCAAATTTTTCATACACTTTCATCGCTTGTTTTAATTCGGGCATTGTTTCGATATATATTTTTTTATAGCTACTTTCTTTTGCAAACAGTATCACTTTTTCAATTAATAATTTTCCAAGTCCGATACCCCGTGCTTTAGGTAGTAAGTACATTTTTACTAATTCAACCATTCCTTCCGGCAGTCCATCCGAACGAAAGAGACCAGCACCGCCTAAAACTTCACCGTTACCCTCGGCAACAAAGTAAATACTGCCTTTTGTTTGAAACAATTCATAAAGAGAATCCGTGGTTGGATCATAATATACAGTACCCGGATGATTTGCGCCAAATTCGGCTAAACTATTTCGAATGATAACGGCCAGGGCTTTATTATCGGATTGTTGAATAGTTCTAATTACAATATCCATTGAACTAAGTTAAGAAAAAGACGAATGATTATAAGTAATACCAGACTATACCCGATGCTTATGGGAAATTTTTGCGAACAATATAAATCACATGAGTAGCAAAACCACAGGGACAATAAAAATAAAATAGATTTGCGATAAATTCTCTGGGTTACTGAAGATTTTTTTAGCAATTTTTTTTATCTTGCTCTTAATCGTTCTTTATATTCTTAAGGGTAATCATTGGTTTTTCTCCAGCCATCCTTGAATCCATTAGAGTTTCTACCTCAACCTGCCGAAGTTGTTCACTCGTTAATTTGCTGCCATCATGGCTCCAGCCTGGCGGGCCAAATACATAATTGAATTTTTCTTTCCATCCAATTCCCTGTTGGTTAATATCCTTTCGTATGTTGTCCCACTCATGAAATACGATCGTAGACGGTGTTTCTTTTTCTAACGGTTTGGTAAGCCCATACCTGATCGGTTGATACTCGGCATCTGGTAACTCTGGTTGAAATGTTCCGAAGAGTTTGTCCCAAACAATTAAAAACATGCCCATATTTCTATCAAGGTATTTTGTGTTGGAAGCATGATGAACCCGATGATGCGAAGGGGTTACCAAAATATATTCCAACCAGCCCATTTTATTAATGAGTTTGGTGTGAACAAAAATTCCCCAAATTTGAGTAGCGGCAAACACAAATAAAATATCCAAAGGTTGAAAACCGAACCAGGCAAGTGGTATAAAATAAAAGAACCTGTAAAGAGGTTGAAAAACCGAGGATCGAAATCCTACTGTAAAATTCATCTGTTCAGACGAATGATGGGTAACATGAACTGCCCAGAAGAAACGGATCTCATGGTCGAAACGGTGTAGCCAATAATATAAGAAATCTTCCAGGATAAATAACATTACCCAATACACTACCGGGTTGGTAAATTGAAATAACCTGTTCTCAAAAGTGAAAATAAGAAGTCCTAAATACATTCCACGTATCAACAAATCAATAAGACTGTTGGCGAGCATTAAATATACATTGGCCGCAGTATCCCTCCAGGTATATAATTTCTGATGTTGATAATTGCTTAACAATAATTCAATACCTATTAATATCAGGTAAAAAGGTGTGCTGATGAGTATTATTAGTTGTTCTTTTATACCGGTCATTCAACTCATTTTATAAAGAGACAAAAGTACAACCTGTGGCGGATAGAGCCTATATTTGCCCGTTAATATTTTATAAATGGCAAAAGATTTATTGAATCAATGGGAGAAGAAATCGGCTGAACATCAAAAACTCTATAAGAATTTTTTAGCCCGGGCTGATAAAAATGCTGTATTGCGTCAATTACCCGATTTGCATGAAGAAGCCTTTAGTAAGGTAGATTGTCTTCAATGTGCTGCCTGTTGCAAAAATTATTCGCCGCGATTTAAAACGCCCGATATAAAACGCATAAGCAAATACCTTAAGATGAAGGAAGGTGATTTCATCGAAACCTATTTAATTGCTGATGACGACGGAGATTATGTAGCACATGCCAAACCCTGCCCTTTTTTAGGTAGCGATAATATGTGTGGAATTTATGATCAGCGACCTTCCGACTGTCATCGTTTTCCTTATACCGATGAAGATATTATTATAAAGCGCCCGAAGCTAACGTTGAAAAATTCTACCTTCTGTCCAATTACCTATTATGTATTGGAAAAATTAATGGAGAAGGTAGAAAAATAAAAAAAGAATTTCAGCATACAATAAGCGTAACTATCAAAGAACTTACTGTTTTCTGATTAATTATCTGTTGGTGTAATTTATTATTTCTACTATTCAACCTTAAGATAGATTTTTTCACTGTGTGATAAATCTTCACTAAATCATACTAAAGTATGAGCCGTTAGCATGCCAACTACTGTATATTCTTATGTTGAATTAAATTAACTTAGGGTAAATATACATGTAAGGATTATGCATTTACGACAGCCGAAAATAATTCTATTTATTTTGATATATTTTTTTTCAGTGGTAAAAGAAATACATCCACTGTACGGCCAGGTAAGAGTTACCCGAGTTGAGCGACTATCAACCGTGAATGGACTTTCTACCAATCAGGTAAATGAAATCATTCAAGATAGGGATGGATTCTATTGGATTGCTACATTGAATGGTCTGAACCGCTTTGATGGTTCTACTTTCCATGTTTTTCAGCATAGCAAAAACGATTCAACTTCGATAGCTAATAATTTTTGTAACAAAGTGCTGGAAGGAAATGATGGCGATATATGGGTGGCTACATTGCGCGGTGTTTGCCGGTATCAAAAAAGAAAAGGTGTATTTAAGAATTATTTTTTGCAAAATGCTTCAATTAATAATAATATCTCCAATTCAGTTTTTGGGCTATCAAAAGATGGGAATGGAAATATCTGGGCTACTTCTCACGGATTATGGAAAATAAATACTTTAACGGATAGCATTTCCTGTTATGTTTACGACAAAGAAGACCCGGGTTCGATGTCTGAACCTTCCAATTTATTTAATATTTGTTATGATTCTGTCAATCATGGCTTTTGGATGAATACGGATCATGCATTGAATTTTTTTGACATAAAAAGACACACATTTTTTCATCATCGAAACAATCCATTGAACTGGCCGGTTTTTCAGTTGGGTGATAAACGACCTTTTTTTGCCAAAACCAATTCTTTTTTTTGGGCTTACGACAGAACAGATAATCGGTTGTACCAATACGATATTTTCAATAAATTTCTTTCCTCCAATCCGATTTCCTTTAAACAGGCGATCTCCAATTTTTCGGCGGATGATGAAGCGAATCCCGTATTTAGTTTTGAATTGGTACCTTCTATTATTTACCATTGGCGACTACAAAAAGAACAAACCTTTACCCATTCTGTTACCAGCTCAGGAGCTGTTTTTTCGGGTATCTTTAACCGAATTTATAAAGATCGTGACAATAATAAATGGCTATCAAGCGGCGAAGGATTATTTATTATTAAGCATGATGCCAACTTACTTAAAACATATTCCTTAGGTGGTAGCCCTTCTGGTACTCCTCATATTATCTATTCTTTTGCAAAGCAAAAAAATAATCTTTGGTTAGAAACGAGGAATGGTTTTTATAAGTATGACCTTGAGAATCAAAAAATTTATCCAATAAATGGGAATGAACAAAAAAGTAATCGAGTTTTATTAAATGCGGGTGATAGCTTGTTATGGTTAGGCGGAATTAGTAAAATTTTTCTGATGGATTTCCGAAATTCGAAAATTGTGTCAGAAATTTCTCTGGAAGGCAATCCTTATTTTGCTATTACCGATAAACAAAAACATGTATGGGTGGGTACCTGGAATAATGGTTTGTACGAATTGGATGAGAGGGCAAGAGTTATTACTCATTATAATAATAAAAATGGATTACCGGCAAACTATCTTATTTGTGGATGGTATGATGGTAACCGGGAGCTTTGGCTGGGCATGAATGGGGGGAATGGCTTCACAAAACTTGATTTAGTTGAACGGAAATTTGAATCCTTTCTAATCACTTCCGAAAGAAAACCGGCTATTGAATTTAATAGTATTAATGCCATCATAAATGACAAACAAGGTAATCTTTGGCTTGGAACCCATGGAGGAGGTATCTATTATTTTAACAGAAAACAACATCATTTTCAAAATTATCAGCAAAGCGACGGACTATCGTCGAACAATATCAACAATTTTAGATTTGATAGTTCTGGAAATTTATGGATTTCTACCTTTAATGGCATTGATATATTAGATACGAGTACAAAAAATATTCGTCATGTAAATGAGCCTATTCAACAAGTGAATACGGATCACATTGAGAACTCGATAGTAGGTGATGACGGAGCTTTTTTTTATAGTGCCAATAATAAAGTGCTTACAGTTAATCCGGGAAAATATATAACAGTAAGTCCGGAAGCAACCATATTAATTAGTGAACTGAAGATTTTTGACAAGGAAGAACCTTCTCTACTCTCAAATTTGCCCATTCAATTTTCGTACAATCAAAATTTTTTTTCTATCGGCTTTTCTGTACTGAAAGTAAGTCCGGATATTCCTGCTCAATATAAGTATCGTTTGGATGGTTTTAATAACGATTGGGTATACAGCAATAATAAAGGGTTGGCCAATTTCACCAATGTGCCACCGGGTTATTATACCTTATTATTGAATGCAACAAATGAATCAGGCAAATGGAACAATAAGGAATTAGCCATCCCGATTATTATCTCTCCTCCATTTTGGAAAACATGGTGGTTTTATATTGTTTGTACCCTGGTGCTGGGGTCACTGGTTCTTTTTGCAATTAAGAATAGAATAGGGCAATTTAAGAAAAGACAACAGGAACAATTGCGACTGGTTGTTGCTACCCAGGAAAGAGAAAAAAAAAGTATTGCTTCCGAATTGCATGATGATTTAGGAGTAAGACTCTCTGCCTTAAAATATTTTATTAGTGCGTTAAAAAAACATCTCCGGCCCAACGATGGGGCAGGTATTGAAACTTACAATAAAACAATCAGTATTATCGATGAATCAGTAGAAGATGTACGATACCTGCTTATTAACCTTAGCCCTAAAACCTTAAACGATTACGGTTATTTGGTAGCGGTAGAGGATCTGGTAAATAAACTAAGCAAACTACATGTAATCAACATTTCCCTGGTACAAGACGGAATTGACCAACGAATGCCTGCTGAGGTGGAAGCAGGTTTATACAGAATAACACAGGAGTTAATTAATAATACGCTGAAACATGCCGATGCCAGTTTAGTAACGCTTTCAATAAAAAAAATTGATGATATGATTATTTTGAAATATACCGATGATGGTAAAGGATTTGACCACTCGTTGAATGGGAAAGGTTATGGTATGGAAAATATTCATACCAGGGTAGCGCTGTTGAATGGTAAAATTGAATGGGAGACGGGCAAAGGAAAGCAGACCAAGGTTTTGATAACCATTCCATACAATCATACTTAAGGATGAGTAAATGCGATTAAGAGATGATTTAATTTTATAGTATGAAGGATAATTATCCACGCAGGTTAAAAACAGAAAAGAAAAAAATTTTTATAGCGGATGACCACCAGCTTTTTATTGATGGTATCAAACTGATTTTTGCGCAACATGCACACTATGAAATTACCGGTTTCGGTTCTAATGGTTATTCTATTATCGAATTCATAAACAGAATGCCGGTTGATATAGTAATTACAGATATTAATATGCCAGGTATGGATGGAATTGTAGCAACGGAAAAAATAAAATTAATCAATCCGGAGATAAAAGTGATTGCCGTTAGTATGGTGAACGACTATGCCTCCGTACACAAAATGTTGCAAAGTGGTGCCGATGGATATGTTTTAAAGAATGCAGGGGCAGAAGAATTACTGAAGGCCCTTGAATTTGCAGAAGGAGGAGAAGTATATATTAACAAAGAGATTTCTGATATCTTGCTGAAAGGATTTCGGTTTAACCAAACACCGGAGGCTAAGCGCATTAAGGCAATTAAAGAAGATCTTACCCAACGCGAAAAAGAAATACTTACACTGATTGTAAAAGGAAACAGCAACCAACAGATAGCTGACGAATTATCCATCAGCATACCCACCGTTAAAACACATCGTAGTAATATACTTGCCAAATGTGATGTCAAAAATACTGCTTCATTAGTAAGGGTTGTTATGGAAAACAATCTGCTTCATTAATACCACAAACAGGTATCATCCCAAAGTATGAATAAAATTTCCACCTTTTGAATGAATGGAATAGACTGTGGCTACAATAGGTTTACTGTATCAAAACTTATTACTATGATAAAGATTTTTATTGGTTTTATAAAACTATTACTTCCTGCTTTAAAAATCGGGTGTGTCTTCATCTTACTCGAAGGCTGCTATTGTGAACAACGTTGCAGGCTTAAACAGAATCCCACCGGTAACTTCTTCATTGCGAGTACACGGCATTCAAGCACCGATTCTAATTATGATTGTTTTGAATATTGTAGTCTTATCAATATCGATCCCGACAGATGGGCAGTGGATCCCTTTGTACAAAAAAATAAATCAACATCTATAAATCCAACCAGTGATTCTGTTGTTTCTATCAGCAACACTAACACGTTACCAAAAAAGAAATCTCCTGGTCACACTATTCCCGGTGAATATTTTGCAACCACTATTACTGGCGGGCCTGCAATGAATTTTAAGAGCAGCAATGATGCGTATGGAGGAGGTTACGGAAAGCATAAGCCAGGTATTGGTTTTCATTTTGCTTTGGGCACACTTCTTCCATTTACACCTCGTTGGGCGCTTGCAACTTCTTTAAGATTTACACAGAAAAATGCCAGTGAGGAAATAGGTTATACAGAGCCCGGCGGCGGTGGTGGAAGCACGGAATACAAAGACAATTACTCTTACAACTACCTTGGTGCAGCGGTGATGGCACAATACCGGTTAAGCCGACAGTTGAGCCTTGCGGCTGGACTGGAAGTCAATTATCTGTTATCCGCTAGTGTAAAAAATGGCGGCCGCAGTGGTAGTGGCGAAAAACAAAACCTCAATGAAAGCTCACAGAAAGTAGGAGTTGATGTCATCGCTGGTGTAAAGTATGAGATTCCATCTAATAGGGGTCGCTCAAAATGGGGACTCAATTTATTCTATGATCATCGTATTTCCCGCCTCAATAAAAAAGAAGATAATGGATTTCCTGTTCCGGCCTATCGAATGAAGAGCGTTCACCTAGGCCTGAATTATTTTATTTGTGGGAAATGTGGGAAACCCAAAAAAATGGATTAGTCTTTTACTTAAAAATAAACGAGCGCATAAATTTTATAAACTTAATCACCTTCAAATAATAAAAATGAAACAGAACATTCTAATATTAGCTGTACTATTTATTATTGCTGAAAATGCTACAGCGCAATCAACAGTTAATCGTATCAAGAAAACAAATTTTTGGACAGGAGCACAGGCAAGTATAGCCGCAGCCGATTTGGCTAAAACACATAGTGCCGGTGTGGGTATTCATGCACAAGTGACTCATCGGATTGCTCCTAAAACAGAATTATTGGGCAGTGTGCGTTACAATTATTTCTTTGGAAAAAAAATGGACGGGTATTCGGAACCGGGAAGTGGTATGTCCTACGGAGCAGGAAAATTTAAAGGAATGAATGATATTGGTATAACTGGTGGAGCACGCCAGTATTTTGGAAATAATATTTTTGTTGATGCTGAAGCAGGCGTTTGTTTAGGTTTTTCTGATGGCTTATCCAATTCTTCAGTGCTTGGATTAGTAAAAGTGGGAAAGATATTCGGCTTGAACTCACCTAATGTACAGGCCATAGCGCTTTTTTTTGGTTTATGCGGTGATCCGAAAATACAAGTTGGTGTTACCTATTCGATTCGGTTGTAAAGGAAGAGTTGGGTGAATTAATACAGGTTGGCAAAGACACCAACCTGTATAAAATAATTTATCCATTGGCGGTTACCAGTTCTTCATAGGCAGCAGTCAGTGGTCTAATCAATCCATCTCCTTTCCATTCTGTTTCAAATGGCAGTACCGTTGTTTTCAATATTTCTTCTTTGGCTTTGCCAGATTTTATTTCTTTGTCCATAAACAGCAAAAGATTATTGAGGTAATCCGAAAATTTCGAAAGGTCCTCCCAATTGCCGGTAATTTCATATCCCTCTCCCGAGTGACCATAAACGTAAGTTGTTTTTTTGTCAAATTTTTTCTGTGTTTTATCCAGCACATCTATCCAACTTTTGATATTGGCCCC
This sequence comes from Chitinophagaceae bacterium, assembly GCA_046153465.1. Taxonomy (GTDB): domain Bacteria; phylum Bacteroidota; class Bacteroidia; order Chitinophagales; family Chitinophagaceae; genus Endoryza. Next base: position 8,779 of record JBJXDV010000490.1, on the reverse strand, counting down.
TGCGCTTCTGTCTACAAAAGGATGGCGGCGATTGAATAATAAATCGCCCATATGCGCAATATTTGATTTGGTGAAATGAACTACGCTATCGCCATTTGTGTGTGCCGCGCCAAAATAATAAAGACAAATTTTTTCTTTACCGATTTTTTCGCACCAGGTATCCGTATACGTTTTATCGGGGTATAATTGTTTTTCTTCGGTTTTTTGCGCTATTGCCGATTTTTGTTGATTCTTTAATGAATTTTCATGAGCGAGTACATGAGGTACGATTCCTTTAAACGACATATTGCCTGCTGAGTGATCACCGTGGTGATGTGTGTTGATAAGTAAGCGGAAGGGTTTATCGTTTTGCTTTTTTAATTCGTCAATCAAGTGTTGCGACTGATCTGGAAACTGTGTATCTACTACTACAATTCCTTCTTTGGTAAATGAAAATAATATGGTACCACCTCTTTCGGTAAATACGCCTGTTTCCTCAGTTAGCATTTTTATTTTCCAGGCAGGTAGTTGCAATAAAGACGCAAGAAGGTCTCTTGGACTTACCGATAGTAATCCAGCAGTAAGAGCGGTATTGCGGAGGAAATAGCGACGTTGCATATGAGTATTATTTAAAAAGATTAATGTTCGAAAGCAACCATAAAGCTAATGGGAATTAAGTTCTATTCGGGGGGAACTGTTTTTAGTATTCAAATTTTTTCAAACTCGGAGCTTTAAACCATGTAATGATACAAACTAGCAATGTCATACATCCACCAAAAATAATTGCAATAGGTACTGAATTACCTAATAATCTTTTTGAAACTCCGCTTTCAAATTGACCCAACTCATTACTTGAATTTATGAACATTGAGTTGACCGAAGAAACTCTTCCCCTCATTTCATCAGGCGTACTAAGTTGTAAAATAGTTCCGCGTACAATTACACTGAGTCCATCAAAAGCACCGCTAATCATGAGTGCGGAAAAAGAAATCCAATAAATATCTGATACGCCAAAAACAATAATACAGATGCCAAATCCTGCCACGGCCAGCAACATTTTTTTCCCCTGTTGTTTGTGCATCGGGAAAAAAGTCAACATAAGTATACTGATAGCTGAACCAATATCCATCGATGCGTTAAGCCATCCAAAAGCAATCGGCCCTGTTTTTAAAATAGCAGTGGCTACCTCTGGTATAAATGCAACTATTCCACCAAACAATACAGCAAAAAGATCCAGGGATATAGCACCCAATAATATTTTATTATTGAATACATAATTCAATCCTTCTTTCACACTTTTCCAAGCGCTTTCACTTTTGGTAGTAAGAGTAATTGGTAAATGTGGGATTTTATAAATCATGAAGGCAGCCATCAACGCTAACAGAATAATGATAAAAAAACTATTGTGAACGCCCATGCCTGCTATTAGAAATCCGGCAGAGGCGTGCCCGGTTATTGAAGCAATCAACCAGGTAGAAGAACTGATATTGGCGGCAAAAGGCAGTATATTTTTTGGTACCAATTGAGATAATATAGCATTGGAGGTTGGACCAGCAAATGCTCTTATCAACCCGGTAAAAAAAATAATGCCATAGTAAAAATATTTGAGTTGATGTACAGCGATCATTTTTTCAAACCAGGAAGATGTAATGAGTATCATACCTCCTAAACAAAGCGAATAGGAAAGTATACTTTTTAATAGTAATGTTCTTTTATCGGATTGATCTATTATATGACCTGCATAAAGAGCTAGCGAAAAAACAGGAATGAATTCGGCGAGTCCGGCAAAACCAACAGCGTAGGTATCCTGTGTAAGCTGAAAAAGTTTATATCCGGCAACGGTGGTAAGCATGCGCAATGCCATGATGTAAAAAAAACGGGCAATGATATAATATCTAAAATTCTGTTCTCGGAGCGGGGAAAATTTATCGGGAAGAAATAATTTCATTGGACGAATGTAGAAGTAATTGACGTGCTATGGTAAGATCAGATAATGTTGACCGTTTTCATAATCCTTTTCCAGTGCTTCAATAACAACTTTCAATTGGCTTTCATTTCCAAGAAAATCGGCATTAGAGGCATCAATAAACAGTGTTTTAATATTATGTTGTCTTATATACTGTGTGTAGGTTTCCTGGATACTGAAAAGATAATTATCGGTGATTGACTGTTCGTAGGGCCTTTGTCTCTTTTTAATATTTGCCTGTAATCTGTTTACAGGTGCATGCAAATAGATAAGGAGGTCGGGTTGAGTAATTTGCTGATGGATAATTTCAAATAGTTTTTGGTAAAGGTGAAATTCTTCTTCTGGTAAATTTACTTTTGCAAACAATAAACATTTTGTGAAGAGATAATCGGAGATCGTGAATTGTTGAAACAGATCTTTCGTATGAACCAAATCTTTTAACTGTTTATAGCGTTCGGCCATAAAAAAAAGTTCCAATGGAAATGCATATTGTTGTGGATTCTCATAAAATTTAGGAAGAAAGGGATTGTCTGCGAACTGTTCCAATATCAGCCGGGCATTGTAATGCCGGGAAAGTAAATGAGCAAGGGTCGTTTTGCCTGCACCAATATTACCCTCAATAGTTATATAATGATAGTTCATGAAGGAATATTAAAATGACGGGATAAATAAAGAAAACAAATGAAATAATGCTCGAATGTATTACCCATTACCTGCTATTAATTGAAAGCACAAAATAACTCAAATGAAAAGTTGAATGGCCGTTGGTGAAGGTTTGTGGAAAAGTTCAAGAAATCTTTCTTACAGATAACTCGTCGGAACATTCTTTCAACAATTGCTGAATACTCTTTTTTAGAACCGGATGTTTAGCCCTTGGGGCAATTTCAATCAGAGGGATTAATGCGAAGCGCCTGTTGGCGAGCTCGGCGTGAGGAATAGATACCAATGGAGAATAGAAAACCTCCTCATTGTATAATAAGATATCTATATCAATAATTCTGGGCCCAAATTTTTCGAACCGAACTCGCCCCATAGTCTCTTCGATAAATAATAATTTAACCATGAGTTCATCTGGTTTTAAGCTGGTAGCTATCAGCAACGCCTGGTTTAGGAAGGATGCCTGGTTCGTATTGCCCCATGCTCCTGTTTCAAACAAAGACGATTGTTTGAGAACCTGTCCGCAAAACTGGTTAATAAGTTCAATCGCTTGAAGAAGGTAGGCTTGCCGATTACCGGTATTGCCGCCTGTCAGTAGATATGCTTTGTTCATAATTTCCCTACCTTACGGCTCGCAAATATCTTTGATTTTTGTAATAAATAAAATAAAGGAATGAGTAGCTTTTTTAAATTCTTTTTCGCTTCGATATTAGCACTTCTTGTATTTGGGCTGGTCGGGATTTTAATTCTCCTGGGAATAATATCTTCATTGGCTACGCCTGCAAAAGAACACATTGATGATAAGGCTGTTTTGGTACTCGATCTTTCTACTCCTTTCATGGAGAGGGCCGTTGAAAATCCATTAGGTAGTTTAGGGGGCAACGATCAATACGACATACCATCTCTCTATGATGTAGTCCGAATTATTAGTCAGGCAGAAAAAGATAGTTCCATAAAAGGCATCTATATAAAATGCGGCACAAATCTTAATGGTTTCGGCTCCAGCGAAGATATTCGCAATGCTCTTTTACACTTCAAAACCAGTAAGAAATTTATATACGCTTATGCAGATGTGATTACGCAGGGTGGTTATTATGTTGCGAACGTAGCTGATAAAATTTATTGCAATCCCCGGGGAGGGCTCGATTGGCGCGGATATTCAATGAATATGATTTATTTAAAAGGGACTCTTGAAAAATTGGGAATAGAACCCCAAATTTTTTATGCAGGTAAATTTAAGAGCGCAACCGAACCTTTTCGCGAATCTAAGATGTCGGATGCCAACCGAATTCAAACAACCGAAATACTCAAAGATCTTTATAATCATTTCCTTCTTCAATCAGCAAAAGCCAGAAACTTAGATACAGCGCTATTACGTAGGTGTGCAACCGAACATAAGTTGCGAACGGCAGCAGATGCGGTAAGTTATGGATTACTCGATGGATTAAAATACGACGATGAGGTCAAGGATGAAATAGCTGGATTATTAAGACTTGGCAAATATGAAAAGATAAATTTTGTTCCTATTGCAAAATTTGCAAAGGCATTAGCATTTAAAAGATTTGGTAAAGATAAAATCGCTCTGTTATATGCCGAAGGCGATATTATTGATGGTAAGGGTGACCGAGACAGAATTGGCAGCGAAAGTTATATGAACCTTATTCGAAAGGTTCGCCTTGATAAAACAATTAAGGCAATAGTATTTCGCATTAATTCAGGAGGTGGTAGCGCAATGGCCAGCGAAAATATTTGGCGTGAGCTTTCACTGGCAAGGAAAGAAAAGCCAGTAATATTAAGTTTTGGCGACGTCTCTGCTTCGGGAGGTTATTATCTCTCCTGTAATGCCGATAGTATTTTTGCCCAACCCACTACTATAACCGGTTCCATTGGTGTGTTTAGTATACTTCCAAATATGCAACGATTTTTTAATGAGAAATTAGGAATAACATTTGATGGCGTTAAAACATCACCCGATGCCGATGCATTATCTATTTCAAAACCTTTAACCGAATCACAACGCAGATGGCTTCAAAACGACGTTGATAGTATCTATCTTACGTTTACGTCAAGGGTAGCGGAGGGTAGAAAAAAGTCAATAGTGTATATTGATAGTATTGGGCAGGGAAGAATATGGAGTGGATCAAAAGCACTTGAATTAGGGTTGATTGATCGGATTGGTGGATTGCAGGACGCCATTGATTGCGCTGCCCGAATGGCTAAGGTTAAAGATTACAAGTTGCGTGAATACCCGGAACCTGAAAATATAATTGAAAAAATACTTGGCTCATTTGGAAATAATGCAAAAGCCTCCGCTGTAAAAGAAGAATTGGGCGCCGATGGAATAAAAATCTATGAGGCAATTAAAAAAGTTAAACATATGTCGGTTACTGCGCAGTCTCGTTTGCCTTTTGATTTTGTGATCGAATGAGAATGATCTTCGATTTCTGAAAATTTTTCAACCAGATCAAATAGCATACACCTAAATCACAAATCAGCAATTACAAATCGCAAATCATCCATTAGCTTTGCAACTTCTTAGATTATAAAATGCAAAAACCATACAATCAAACCAAGGCGATGCTGGCAATTACCAGGGCCAGTCTCCGCGCAGTATTCCGAAGTCCAAGCGCCGTTATTTTCAGCTTCGTTTTTCCCCTGATTTTTATTTTAGTATTTGGATTTATAGGCGGAAATAATAATGGGCCAGTTTATAAAATTAGCTTTGAGAAAGGCACCGATTCGACCAATGCATTGTACGATTCATTGATAAATAATAATAAAGTACGTGTTGTTTCTTATAATTCTATTGAGGAACTCGAAAAGGATTTGAATAAAGGAAGATTGGCAGGCGTTGTAAAAATTGAAAAAAATTCAGACAGTTCTGCTTCCCCAGCTTATATTATTAAATTCAGAACGACTACCGCAAGTGCTGATAAGTTTCCCGGATTTCTTTCTCTGGTAGATAATATTAATAATAAGGTAACATCTGCAGTACTTGGAAAAAGACCCACCTTTGCACAATTACGGATGACCCCCGACGATATTAAAGTTGTTCGGGAGTATAGAACTATCGATTTTATTTTGCCCGGTCAATTAGGTTTTTCCCTATTAAGTGCCGGCGTTTTTGGAGTGGCCTTTATTTTTTTTAATCTTCGTCAAACCTTGGTTCTTAAACGATTTTTCGCGACACCTATTAAAAGAACTCATATTGTATTTGGAGAGGCTATCAGCAGGGTGTTGTTTCAAATGATTACTGCGATTGTTATTTTACTGGTGGGGTATTTTGCTTTTCATTTTACACTGGTGCATGGATGGGTCACTTTTCTCGAATTATTAGCATTAAGTTTAGTGGGATTAATCGTGTTTATGGGCTTTGGTTTTGTTGTAAGTGGATTGGCTAAAAGCGAAAGCAGTATACCTCCCTTCGCGAATCTAATTACATTGCCTCAATTTTTATTAGCCGGAACTTTTTTTTCTACAGATGCTTTTCCTTCCTGGCTACAGCCAATTTGTAAAGTATTACCATTAACACATCTTAATGATGCGATGCGAAATGTTGCTTTTGAAGGAGCGCACCTGGTTGATTGCGGTAAACAACTTGGAATCCTTGGAATTTGGATTGTGATCGTATATGCATTGGCCATTAAAGTTTTTCGTTGGGAATAATTTTTTTCTTATAAATGACCACCAATAAGCAATAAAAGTTTTAAAATGCGGGTTGTTAAATTAGGGTTGATTAGTATTGTTGGATTATTTCTGGTTATATTTTTGCTATCCTTGCTTATTCCTTCAAAGATGCGGGTATCGAGAGCCATTACCATAAATTCTTCTTTGGATACGGTGATACATTATTTAAGAGATATTCGCCAATGGCAACGATGGAATGGATTTTTGAAAACCGATGGATTATCTAATATTAAATCAGATAGCCTTCTTTTTTTGTCAAATGAAATGGAAGTAAAAATAGTGAAGCGGGATAGCGTTGGCATTATACAAACAAGTTGGAAAAGGGTAGGACAAGAGGCTATTTCGAGTGGGTTTGGCGTAACTATTGCAGAGAATGCTTCAATTGTTCAATGGTACTTTGATTTTAAAGTAAAATGGTATCCCTGGGAAAAATTTGGTAGCATTGTTTTTGATAAGGAACTGGGGCCACTTATGGAGAATTCGCTGGATCAACTAAAAAAAATGATTGAAAAAACAAATTGAGTATTTAATTTTAATAAAAATAAAAAGATCAGTATGAAAAAATTATTAGTATCGTTTGTAGTTGGGGTTGCAACACTATCTATCTCCTGCCAGGCTCAACCCAGCCCAAAGGCCACAGCACAAGGGAGTGATGTAAGTATTAATTACAGCCAGCCTTCGAAGAAAGGAAGAGAAATATTTGGAAAATTAGTGCCGTTTTCGGCTGTATGGCGGGCAGGTGCCAATGAAGCAACTGAAATAACTTTTGCAAAGGATACAAAGTTTGGTGGTCAGGCTATAAAAGCAGGTACATATAGTTTTTTTGTTTCGCCTACTGCCACCGAGTGGACAATCATTCTTAACAGTGAATTGAAGCAATGGGGTTCTTTTGGCTATGAAAAAATTAAGGCAAAGGATGTACTAAAAGTAACTGTTCCCGTTAAAAAATTGGATACTGTGGTGGAAAAATTAACCTACCGTTTCGGCGATAAAAACGTATTGATTATTGAGTGGGATCAAACTCAGGTTACCATTCCCGTTGGTTAAGTTGGTTCAAAATTTTTTTAAAGGCAAAGCAACTGCGCTTTGCTTTTTTTTATAATTCTTCGAGTATTTCAAGTATTACCTGGTACACTTTATTTAACTGTGTTGGTGTTATACAGTAAGGAGGCATTACATATAAAGTATTTCCCAGCGGCCTTAGATAGACGCCTTTGGCCAATGCCTTCTGCGTGATTATGGAGCCTATATTGTTTAAATATTCGGTGGCGCCATTGTCAACTTCAACTACCAGAATGGTTCCTAGCCCACGGATATTTTTTAATTGTAATCTTTCTTTGTTTTTCAGTAATAGATCATGAAAGAGATTATTTTCTTTCGTAATAAATTCTATAGAACGAATGCATTCTTCTTGTTTTAAAAGATCCAGGCTTGCCACCGCTGCCGTACAAGCTATCGGATTGGCGGTAAAGGAATGACCATGGAAAAAGGTTTTAAGTTTATTGTTTGAAACAAAAGCATCATAAATGTGTTGGGTACACGCAGTAACGCCCAGCGCCATGGTGCCTCCTGTTAAACCCTTGCTCAAACAAATAATATCTGGCTTTACTTCACAAAACTCCGAAGCGAAAAATTTACCGGTTCTTCCGAAGCCTGTCATAACCTCATCCGCAATACAAATTATTTTGTGTTCTTTACATTGTTGAAGCAAAGAATTTAATCCCGATGAGCTATACAGTTTCATACCACCTGCACCTTGTAACAATGGCTCATAAATGAAGCAGGCGATCTCGTTCCATTCAATAGATGGCAATGCACAATCATCGGTAAGTGGTGCATCAATAAAAATTACTTCAAATAATTTATCATAGAAAGCAAGCGTAAATACACTTCGATCACTAATACTCATTGCCCCAAATGTATCCCCATGGTAGGAGTTATTAAATGCAAGAATTTTAGTTCGAGCTTTAAGCATGGTACCAGGTTCGCTGCTACGGCTATAAGGTTTTTGGCTATTTTCTTGCGGCTCCCGGCTCCCGGGCTCATTCTTATTCCACCAATATTGGAGAGCCATTTTAATGGCCACTTCAGTAGAAGTAGATCCGTTATCACTATAGAATATTTTTGAAAAATTTCCAGGCAATAACGGGAGTAAGCGCTCCGCAAGTACGATGGCGGGCTCATGTGTAAATCCAGCAAATATTACCTGTTCAAGAGTTTTCGCCTGCGTATAAATTTTTTCCGCAATATAGGGGTGACCATGGCCATGCAGTGTTACCCACCAACTGCTAATGGCATCGATATAACTGTTTCCGTTCTCGTCTGTTAATTCAGCACCTTTCCCTTTTACAATTGCAAGCGGATCAATCATTGATTTTTGTGAAGTGAAAGGATGCCAAATGACCTTTCTATCGCGTTGAGCCAAGTTCAGTATGAAAAGGTAAGAGTTGGCCGGTTGACGGTAGCGAACTCCCTCGGTTCGCAACTCCC
>JBJXDV010000489.1:0-3425 GCA_046153465.1 Chitinophagaceae bacterium | reverse complement strand
ATAAGAGCGGTGTACCTGTTAGTGAATTGAAAAAAATATTTATTCACCAGGCTAATGAAAAGATGGACGAAGCGATTATTAAGGCTATGTTTAAATTATATGGTAGCACTAAATCGCCAGAACACATTATGCCTATGAGTATTCACTGGTTAGGTAATAGTTCTGTTGCAACGGTTCCCACACTGTATGATTTAGTAAGAAAATCAAATGTAGAAAATCATGAATTAACCAAGGGCGATGTTTTATTGTTTGCATCGGTTGGCGCAGGAATGAATATTAATGCTTTCTGTTACCGGTATTAAAACCAACCTCTTTTCTTGAATACAACGATCATCCATAGTGGAATAATTAACATGAGCCCAATAGCAAAATAAAAGCCCCATTGATGATGTGCATAAGGAATTACCTGAAAGTTCATCCCAAAAATTCCACCAATTACGGTAGCCGGAGCTAACATACAGGTTACAATGGCCATCACCTTCATTACTTCGTTCAACTTCAAGTTTACATTGTTTACATACAAATCCTGCATACTCATCATGATGTCGCGATAGTTTTCGCTTAAATCGAAGGCCTGAACGATATGATCGTATACATCTTTAAAATATTTTGTGGTCCGGTCATCCAGTAATTCACTTTCGCTTCGTATAACACTACTTAACAAATCGCGAACGGGTATAATATTTCTTTTTAATACAATTAGCTCTTTTCGTAACTGGTTAATTCGGGCAAGGCTCCTTGTATTGCTGCTTCGTACCACTTCTTCTTCCACCAATTCTATTTGTTCTCCAAGTTTTTCCATTACTAAAAAATAGTTATCTACAATCATATCCAGCATCACATATAGTAAATAATCGGCACTTCTTTGCCTGATCTGGCTGCGTGGAATCTTGAGTTTTTGTCGCAGGGGGTTAAATACATCCCGGCTGGCATCTTCCTGAAAACTAATTACAAAATCGGCACCTAACACCAAACTAATCTGCTCTGTTTCTACAGTTTTTTTCTGATCGTTGTAATAAAGCATGTTTAACAAACAATACATCACCCCTTCCACCTCATCCATTTTTGGACGCTGCCCAATACTTAATATATCTTCTGCCAGTAAGGGGTGAATATTATAGTGATTACAAATAGCATCTACATCTGTTTTCTTTAGACCATCAATATTAATCCAGCTAATCCTATTATTGTTTTTGAAATCAGTACATTCATTTGTTCCATTCAATTGCCTTTCGTCAAGGGTTTCGGCATTATAATCGTACACAAAAATTAGCGCGTTCTCTGGTTCTACCCTTTCCGGAACAAGCGTTGGATTTACATGCAGAATCTCCTTGGTACGGTCGGTACCAAAAAGATTGGGCAGGTATAAATAACGCAAGTATTTTTCTGGCCGTAATTTTACATTCATGTCAGTAAGTTAATAAAAATTGAACGAATGATCTTCCTCGTTTAATTAGTTTTCCAGTAGCTTCGGTTGATAATTAAACTATATGAAATACATTGTTTCTTCATTATTGATCGTGAGTTGCCTGCTCTTTTCATCCCTTTATGGTGCCGACAAAAAAAGAGAATACTATCAAATAACACTCTATCATTTTACCACTGCTGAACAAGAAAAGATAATCGACAATTACCTTAAAAATTCTCTGCTCCCTGCCCTGCATAAATTGAATATGAAAGACATTGGGGTTTTTAAACCGATTGCGAACGATACGGCTAAAGATAAGGTTATTTATATTTTAGTTCCATTGGTAAGTACCGAACAAATGGTTTCATTACCACTTCAATTGCTAAAAGACAAAGAATATGTTCAATCGGGCAAAGAATATTTGGAGGCTGCCTATAACAATCCACCATACCAACGAATAGAAAACTTACTACTTAAAGCATTTCCTTTAGCGCCTAAAATGATATTGCCTAATTTAAGTGGGCTCAGGGCTGAACGGATTTATGAATTTCGCAGTTATGAAAGTGCAACCGAAGCGCTTTATCGAAATAAAGTAAAAATGTTTAATGAAGGAGGAGAAATCTCTTTATTTAAACGATTAGAATTTAATGCCATTTTTTATGCAGAGGTAATTAGTGGTGCCCATATGCCAAACCTAATTTATATGACCAGTTTTGAAAATATGGAAGAACGCACAAAGCACTGGAAAAAATTTGTAGAAGATGCTGAATGGAAAAAACTCTCATCGATGCAGGAGTATAAAAACAATGTTTCAAAAGCTGATATTATTTTAATGAATGCTGCCGACTATTCGGATTATTGATTCAACTATTATTTTTATTGATGATGATTTCAAAAGCTGAGGTTATACAAAATCACCTGCCAGTATTAAATATTTTTACTTTTTCTGCAATCAGCAATAGTATAAAAATAGTACATGACATTCCAAATAGCGATAATACACTTAAACCAAAATAATAAATTGCCCATTCAAGTGCTACTTTAACCCGATGTAAAAAACTAATCTTTCGTTCAGTTGCTCCTTCATATAAGGATACTTTTACAGTGCAAAACTCATTTTCAGTATCAAAGTTTCCGAGTTCTACTCCTAATTCCTGAAGCCGCGTTTCAATTTCTAATATTTTGTCATGTAGTGATACATAATCGGAAATAGCGCCGCCTTTTGATTTTAGCTCATTCAATGAGCTAAGTGTTTTTTCGAGGGATGATTTCTTTGCGTTTAGCTGACGGTATTCATTTGTTTTGTCGACCTTAACTATTTCAGTTGATTTTATATTACCGATGTGTTGAATAGCATTATAAAATGAATCAAAAGATACCGGGTTAACACCGATCAACAAGTGTAATTCTCTGTTTCCTTTATTTCCTAAATTTTGTTCGTATTGGATGATTGCACTGAGGGAACTTGCCTGCTGTTTAATCTTTTTTTCATCCGATTCAAATTCGGATGATTTGGTTCGAACAGAAGCTGTTTTTTCATATTTCTGGTTAGAAGCATTGCTGGCTCTTTGTTGTATATCACCGCCATTTCCCATTTTTTCGGAAGCATAGTTCTTGCGAAGATTACCGATACTACCAAAAAAATCTGTTCCAACATCACCGGTATTTCCGGTATCCGTTACTATATAGCCATAAAATATTCTGAATACAAAAAGTAAGAAGAAGAATAACCCAAACCATTTACTTAATTGCCAAAACCTTTTTTTAAAAATAGGGTTCATTTTTATATAGTATTACTAATCTTTAATAGGTCTGTATAAATATCTACTGAATCTATACCCGCATTTACCTCCATTTATAATTTTTCATATAATAATCTCAGTTTATCGTTTGTCATAATTTTTTCCCAATCCTTACCCAGTGCATTTTCCCAAAGTGGTTTCATTCCCAAACTCACATTAATCATGGTATCAAATTGTTCATCCGATAACCCCTTACAAATTCCAACCGGTATTGT
>JBJXDV010000488.1:0-4991 GCA_046153465.1 Chitinophagaceae bacterium | reverse complement strand
CTTTTACCATTGCTTTCTGTTCGCGGGTATCATTCTATGATGCAGGCAAACGACCACGTAAATTGTGACGCTGAATTTAAAAAAAATACGTTTAAGGCAACATTGTATGAAAATACTCCAACTATTTTCATCAACATCCCTGGATGCGATTACCATCATCCAAACTGGTTCTTACGATTTAACTATCCAATTGAAAAATACCGGGGCCTTGAATATGAAGAAGATCTTTATAATCCCGGTTATTTTTCGCTAAAGCTAAAAGAAGGAGATACTGTTCAAATTATTCTTTCAACCGAAGACCCAACAGAAAGAAATGCCGTTGAATTAGTTCGTACCGAAACTGAAAGAAGAAATAAATTATTGGCGCAACCTTTCAATGGATCTATTGATCAGATGCTAATGCTGGCAGCAGATCAATTTATTGTAAGAAGAGGAGAAAATCTAAAAACAATTATTGCTGGTTATCCATGGTTCACCGATTGGGGAAGAGATACAATGATTGCATTGCCTGGTTTATGCTTAAGTACGGGCAGGCATGAAGATGCAAAAAAGATTTTAGAAGAGTTTAGTCGCAATGTTAGCAGGGGCATGCTTCCCAATCGATTCCAGGACAATAACGAGCCGCCCGAATACAATACGGTGGACGGAACACTTTGGTACTTTATTGCTATTTATAAATACTTACAGGCTACAGGTGACAAAGAATTTATTATAGAAAAATTACTTCCCGTACTAAAAGAAATAATCGACTGGCATTTTAAAGGTACACGGTATAATATTCATGTTGATGAAGACGGACTGCTTTTCGCAGGTGAAACCGGCCAGCAACTAACCTGGATGGATGCAAGAATTGGTGATTGGGTAGTAACACCCCGCATGGGAAAGCCTGTTGAAATTGAAGCACTGTGGTACAATGCTCTGAAAATATTTGCGGAGCTTTTACGAATCAATAACCAGCTATCAGATGCTGAACTCGTAGAACTGAGTGCCAGCAAAGCAAAGCAACGTTTTGATGATTTATTCTGGTTTGAGAAAGGAAATTACTTGTATGATGTTATTAATGAAAACAACGAACCGGATGCTTCGTTGCGTCCTAATCAATTATTGGCAATCAGTTTGCCCTTTGCATTGGTTGATGATGAAAAAGGGAAACTCATCTTAAACGTTATTGAGGAAAAATTATATACGCCCGTCGGATTAAGAAGTTTACCACCGGAGGATTCAAGATATACTGGCATATATGGCGGCTCGCCACTGCAAAGAGATGGATCTTATCACCAGGGTACGGTGTGGAGTTGGTTATTGGGTCCTTATGTGGATTCATTAATAAAAGTAAAAGCTAAAAGATCAACCATTGAAAAAATTGTGAAAGCATTTGCCTATCATTTAAATGAAGGAGGTATTGGAACCGTAAGTGAAATTGCTGACGCAAATGCGCCTCATCATCCAAGGGGTTGTTTTGCCCAGGCATGGGGAGTGGCGGAAATACTGAGGGTTATTCACGATAATAATATTTCTATTACACTGACTGAAAAAAATATTCAGGCAATTGAAGAGATGACCGAAAGGTAGAAAATAAGTTCCTTAGTAATAGAATTATTTCTCCTGATTCTATTGCGGAAAGAGATTTTTCGGAGGAGATGATCACTAATCCCATCCTAAAAGGCTTTTATATGTTTAATAAGGTTATTCGTCAATTGAGCGACATCATTTTTTAACAGAATTAATTCAATTTGCTTAAGAAATCATTATCATGACTAATCATTACGATATCATCATTATTGGTACCGGCAGCGGCGGGAGTACAATGGCATATAAACTTGCGCCAAGTGGGAAAAAAATACTGATCCTGGAAAGAGGTGGCTTTATTCCGAAGGAAAAGGAGAATTGGGATCCCCATGAAGTTGTAACCCTCGGCCGTTATCGACCCAATGATACCTGGTACGATCAGGATGATAAGCCCTTTAAACCTTATATACATTATAACGTGGGCGGTAATAGTAAAATGTATGGAGCGGCGTTGTTTCGATTCAGGGAAAGTGATTTTAAAACAGTTACCCATGAAGGTGGTATTTCGCCTGCATGGCCCTTGGGTTACGATACCTTTGAACCCTATTATGAACTTGCTGAAAAACTATACAGTGTACATGGTAAACAGGGAATTGATCCCAGCGAACCCTGGAGAAAAAGCGAGTATCCTTTGCCTCCATTAGAATATGAGCCGTTGATCAAAGATTTAGAGAAGAATTTACACCGCTTAGGCTTAAAACCTTTTCCCTTGCCAATGGGTGTAAAATTACCACAGGACTATACCGAAACTGAAGCACCGGTTGTTCTTGAAAATTTTGATGGTTTTCCGGATTTAACGGATAGTAAAGCTGATGGACAGGTTATGTGTTTGCGCCCCGCATTGAAGAACAAAAATGTAACACTGATTACGCACGCTTATGTTGAACAATTATTTACCGATTCGTCAGGAAAAAAAATTACAAAAGTCATTGCTGATATTAAGGGTGAGAAAATAGTGTTTGATGCAACTATTGTTATTGTTGCTTGCGGAGCTGTTAATAGTGCTGCCTTATTTTTGAGAAGCGCCAACGATAAACACCCTAATGGCTTGGCAAACTCCAGTGGACAGTTAGGTAGGAATTTAATGCTGCATCACAATGGATGCCTGGTAGCGTTTACAAAGGATGCGATCAATGATTGTGTTTTTCAAAAATCACTTGGACTCGCAGATTATTATCATGGAGATGAAAGCACTAAGTTTCCCCTCGGAGAAATTCAGTTAATGGGAAGAAATGATCGGGATACTATTTTGTGGCTTGCAGAGAAAATACTTCCTGGCAAAACCTATGAAGAATTGAAAAAGCAGACCATTGATTTCTGGTTAACATCTGAAGATCTTCCTTCTTCTGAAAATAGAGTGACACTTAACAACGAAGGCAGGATTAAGATTTATTACCATCGTAACAATTACGCATCCTATGAGCGATTGAAAGAAAAACTAAAGGAAGTTTTTCTGCGCTTAGGGGAAATAGATAGTAAGTACAAGGATATTCAATGGGCAGGATACGACCTTGACATTTCAGGTATGAGTCATCAAAATGGTACGATGCGATTTGGCGCAGATCCAGGTTCTTCTGTTTTAGACCTGAATTGCAAAGCACATGATTTGGATAATTTGTATGTAGTCGATGCCAGTTTTTTTCCGAGCTGCGGAGCATTTAATCCTTCGCTGACTATCGCCGCAAATGCATTGCGTGTAGGAGATCATATCTTAACAAGTGTTCTTAAGGAAGAGAATGAATTGAAGGAAGTAATCGGAGCAAATTACCTATAATCATTTTTGTTAGTTGGTGTTGTTTAATTGGCGCCCGTTATTGCGAGGCGCCTTTTAATTAATTTTTATGGAAGAAATTGCAAAAATCGTAACGATAAATATTAGCCATGCCGTTGAAATATTGGCGGCGATTATTATCGGCATCGCAGTGATTAAAGTTGTTTCAAGCTATACCATCAAGGTAGGCAATCTTCAGCGAGGCGCAACAACACGTATACCTAAAAATGATTGGAAAAGTTCCGAAGAAATTAGGATTGGTTTCGGACGTTCTGTGGCAGTTTCGTTAGAATTGTTATTGGGCGCCGATGTATTGGCAACGGCTGTTGCTCCATCCTGGGATGCTATTGGAAAGTTGGCAGCGATAGCAGTATTGCGGACCGCATTGAACTTTTTTTTGGGAAAAGAGCTGAAAGAAATGAAAACAAGCGATTAGAGTCGTTTGTGCGACAAGGCATTTTCTACGTTCTTAGTCTCTTTGTTGTATGCGAGTAATGCCAATTCGAATAGTTACTAATAAATCTGTAGGAGTTCAAATAAAATCTTCGTTCAAAAAAAACCGGATTCATTACTTGCAGGAAGCATTGGGGCTTGCCATCTTTATGATATCAGCGTGTTTCTTTGGTGCCTTACTGGAAGCCCAACATTCATCAATACATCATTCGATACCAAACGATTTTTTAAGAACCATTTTCATGGGAGTATTGATGGGAGCAACAGCGTTGTTTATTTTTTATTCGCGGTTTACAGCTCCATCAGGTGCTCAGATTAATCCGGCTGTTACATTAACTTTTTGGAGGCTGGGAAAGATGTGTCCCTGGGATTCATTATTCTTCATCATCTTTCAATTTATTGGAGGAACAATAGCTGTTATCGTGATGCGATATTTAATGGGTGGGTTATTAACAGAGCCTCCTGTCCAATCGGTAGTCACGGTACCTGGCAAATTCGGGATTGTTCCGGCAATAATCATTGAATTTTTAATCGCTTTTATTACAATGATGATGGTTTTATTTACATCGAACGATCCTAAATTTAAAAAGTATACAAGAGTAATTGCTGCCTGCATGGTTTGTAGTTGGGTAATTGTCGCTGGTCCGGTGTCAGGTTTTGGAATGAATCCGGCACGTTCGTTTGCGACTGCATTTTCAGCTAACATTTGGACATCTTTCTGGATTTATTTATTTGTTCCCATTGCAGGTATGATGAGTGCCGCAGAATTTTTTTTACTATTTACTAAAAGGGTTAAGAATAGAAATCTTCTTGAAAAAATTGCTGAAAGCTAAAATAATTCATATGAAACTTCTCCTGAAATTTAGTGTAGTAATTTTTTTTGTTAGCCTTTTGCATTCTATTGCATTTTCACAAATATTAAAAGTGGATGCAATCGGAATTACTGTAAAGGACCTGAACCGTTCGGTAAAATTCTATACGGAGGTGTTAGGATTTAAGAAGATTAGCGAAACTGAATTAGCCGGGGAGGAGTATGAAAAACTATTTAATGTTTTGGATTGCATATTCGCAAAGCGCGATTGCAATTAGGGGAAGAGTTTATTGAATTATCCGACTACTTAACAACTGGTGGAAGAAGTATTCCCGAAACACAAAGGAGTAACGATTTGTTTTTTCAGCATATCGCGAGTGTGGTGAG
>JBJXDV010000487.1:0-9230 GCA_046153465.1 Chitinophagaceae bacterium | reverse complement strand
TAGCATCAATGAATCCATGCCCCTGTGGATTTTACAATCACCCTGAAAAGGAATGTACCTGTCCTCCGGGTGCGGTTCAAAAATATCTAAACAAAATTTCCGGTCCACTATTAGACAGGATTGATTTACATGTAGAAGTAACGCCGGTTTCTTTCAGTGAGCTGTCAAAAAAAGAAAACAGCGAAAATTCTGTTAGTATCCGTGACCGGGTAATAAAGGCCAGAGAAATTCAGGCAGAGCGTTACAAGCAATCTGAAGGTACTTATGCCAACGCTCAAATGAGCAGCAAACAATTGAAAGAAATTTGTGTGATTTCTCAGGCCGGGCAAACCCTTCTTAAGGCTGCAATGGATAAACTGAACCTCAGTGCAAGAGCCTACGACCGCATTTTAAAAGTAAGTCGTACCATAGCAGACTTAGCTGTCAGTGAAGAAATTAAAGTGGAGCATTTGGCGGAAGCCATTCAATACAGAAGCTTAGACCGGGAAGGTTGGGCAGGATAGCAAACATTTATGCAGCAATCTGTTTTTTGCCCTGCAACTCAATATCTTTAAGATGTTTTTTCTTATTAGAACGCATTGAAGAAAAGATAATTTTTGCAATGTGTGCAGTAGTTTGACGAATCGTCATCTGTAAAATAAACAGATCCATAGCAAGGGAAACATGTGTAACATAAAACAGATCCCACTTAAAACGATGGATAATGCTTGTTTCCGTATCAGTAGGTCCACGAAAACCTTTTATCTGGGCTAAACCAGTAATACCCGGTTTTACAAAGCTTCTCAACTTATAATTCTTAACAACAAGGTTAAAATCACGGCAATCTTTATACATATGCGGCCTTGGCCCAACAATGCTCATGTGGCCCATCAATACATTAAGAAACTGCGGTAATTCGTCAATATTAGTAAGTCTCAGAAAATGACCAATTCTTGTAATTCTTGGATCGTCATCACTTGCCTGTTTAAAATCTGCTTCAATATTTGTGTGCATGGTACGGAATTTTAAACAGTAAAACGTTTTGCCAAAACGTCCAACCCGCTGTTGTATAAAAAAAACAGGTCCTCGTGAATCAATTAAAATCAAAATACTAATTAACGGGAGCAGCCAGGATAAAACGATTAGAATAAAAAATAAAGAAAAAATCAAGTCTCCTGTTCTTTTGAAAGCCCAGAAACGAGGGCGTGTCCTGATAAATCGGGTTATAAAGTTGGATACGCTTTCATCGGTATATTTGAGTTTTTCAGAAGTGATAATTCTCATAAATCAAGTTTGCCTGCTGTTTTTCTAAGGTAATGTTCCTTTTTGGAATTAACAACAAATTTATAGGTTTTCATTATGGGTAGTTAATAATAAAGCCCAATTGTTTAACCTTTTTTCTTTTTGCAGAGAGTGGTTGCATTTCAATTCCATTTGTGCCTTAGCCGGGTACATGAAATAGTTATCTAAATACTATATTTTTGACTCTTGACCAAAGCGGTTTTTAATTTTTTAAGCAATATTAATAAAATGTTAAGCATCTGTGTTTTGTTCTGAAATCAGTTCAATTAATTTAAAAAGAAATCTAATCTATAAGATTCATGCTTGAAGGAATCAAAAATAGAATCATTCAATTTTATAATCCGCAAAAACTGATAAGTTTAAAAATGATTGGCTTTTTTAAAGAAGTTGAATACAATGTTTATCAAAATTGGGTTTCCGAGAAAGCCGCACGGTTTTATTCCAAACCATCTTCTGAAATTGGGTCACTGATTTTTTGGAAACAGGAGTTTGAGAAAAATGAAATTGGCTTTTTCTCATCACTTATCAATAGTAAGAAATTCAAGATTTTATTGGGCATAGGCGCCTACATTTGGCTGCATGTAACCAATTGGGCAGAGCAATGCTCCGGGGTAGAAAAAATTCATGCTTTTGAACCTGCAAGGGAAAAAGGTTCTATTCTTCAGCAGAATTTAAGCCTCAGGGCAATAGGCGCAAAAAAGGAAGTGGTGGGAATAGTAGTATCAGATTATAACGGTAAGGCAGACTTTTACGATGTATCAGAAAATACTTACAGTTCATTAAAAGATACACAGCGCAAAAAAACCAGTGAAGTATATAAAGTACCTGTTCAAACTCCTGATTCTTTTGTTATAGAAAGGAAATTCCCGGGAATTGACTTTATAAAAATGGATGTTGAAAGTTTTGAACATCAGGTTATTAAAGGTGAGGCGGAAATATTAAAAAAATGGAAACCTGATTTGTTTGTTGAAATTTATAAAGGACTTAATTCAAACACACATCTGGAAAGTACGGTAGCTTTTCTTCACGCATTTTGGTACAAAGCTTATGTAATGAAGATTGGCTTGCCAGGGCCATTTGTTTCATGTGATGAAAAGTATTACAATTATTATTTTTTGGTTCAGGAATGATCCGTTTATAGTTAAACTTATGAGCATTATCCAGCAGGTAAAAAATATTTGTAAGCATTTTGGGTTTGATATTGTGCGTTATCCCGATGGTGAATTATACAGACGGAAAAAAATATTCAGTAAGTATGCTGTTGATTTGTTGCTTGATATTGGTGCCAATACGGGTCAATATGCTCTCATGGCAAGAAGGATAGGCTACAGAAACAAGATTGTTTCTCTGGAACCGATGAACAAAGCATTTCAACTATTAAAACAGAAAGCTTCAACAGACATTTTATGGGAGGTAATGGCACTCGGGGCAGGATCCACGTCGGGCATAAAAACACTACATGTCGCCGGTAATTCTTACAGCAGTTCTATACTTAAAATGATGCCCGAACATTTGGATGCAGAACCAATATCCGGTTATATCGGCACAGAAACAGTTATGCTTACCACCATAGATGAGCAACAGGATTGGTTTGCATCTGCATCAATGGTATATCTTAAAATTGATACGCAGGGGTATGAGTGGGAAGTGATAAAAGGAGCTGAAAAGAGCCTGGGCAAAATTGCATTTATCCAGATGGAACTTTCATTAACCGAACTTTATCAGAATGAAAAACTGTTTGGTGAAATGATTGAATTTATGAAAGTAAAGGAGTTTGAAATTTATACACTTGAGCCGGGCTTTTATAATAAAACCACTGGCCGCTTACTGCAGGCAGATGTTATTTTTTATAATCGTTCCATTATTGGACCTTCTCTAAAACTGTAACTATGGAGCGTCCTTTAGTTAGCGTCATTACAATTGTATTTAATGGTGAAAATGTTATCGGAAAAACGATAGAAAGTGTATTAAAACAGACTTACACTAACATCCAGTATATCATTATTGATGGCGGGTCTACAGATAGTACCCCATCAATTATTCAACACTATAAAGATCGCCTCTACTATTGGGAAAGTGAAAGTGACCGTGGAATAAGCCATGCGTTTAACAAAGGAATTTCAAGAGCCACAGGATCGATAATCGGAATCATCAATGCGTCAGACTGGTATGAAGAAGATGCTGTTGAAAAAATTGTGAAGCATTTTACAAATAATGATGTTATTTATGGAAAACTCCGCTGCTGGAGTAACTCTCAGCCATTGTATGTTCAGGAGGCAAATCATACAAAACTTAATCGAGAAATGACAGTTAACCATCCAACTGTTTTTGTAAGAAAGAAGATTTATTCTGATTTTGGTTTTTTTGATGAACGTTGGCTATGTGCAATGGATTATGATCTGTTGTTGCGGTTCTATATCAACGGTGTTACATTTTCTTATATTGATGAAATTTTGTCAAACATGCAGCTAAATGGCAAAAGCAATACTAACTGGTTGTTGAGTTGCAGCGAAACATTACAAATAAAAAACAAATTATTGCCAAAGCAACGGATAAAGCATTATCTGTACTTCATTAAACACACCGCAGCAATTATTTTGCCGAGAGTACTTTGGAGTGTTGGCTTGGGACCCCTGGTTGTATGGTACAGGG
This sequence comes from Chitinophagaceae bacterium, assembly GCA_046153465.1. Taxonomy (GTDB): domain Bacteria; phylum Bacteroidota; class Bacteroidia; order Chitinophagales; family Chitinophagaceae; genus Endoryza. The sequence continues at coordinate 5,297 of JBJXDV010000487.1, read as the reverse complement.
GAAGAAAAAAAGAGCTCAAAAAAAATTATCTCAAAATCTGAAGTTTCGTTCGCAGAAAAGGTATAAAAAAGAGAAATAATACAATTCCAAACTGCCCTTCAAGCGCCGATTCAAAAATGAAAAAAATACTGATCATTGATAGAGCAGAGATTGAAAGAACATCTTTATTTTTTATAGCTTCCCGAAAACAGCAGAATTGAATCAATAAAAGAACCAGCAGACCGGCAATACCTGATTGCAGAAATGTTTGCACATATTGATTGTGTGCATTAAAACCGAGATAACCTCCGGGCTGATCGGGTGTTTCACCAATATACATATGCGAAAGCCGATATTTTTGGTCAAGTGCCGGCTGAGCCTTGGCAGGCCCGATACCGAATAAATAATTTCCCGAGTCATATACCAGTTGCCATGAATACTTCCATGCCAGCAAACGAAATTGAAGTGCATTGAAATACATATCAGTACTAAATATATCTTTTTTTAATATGGTCAGATCAGTTTCATAAACTTCTTTAAATCGTTTGCTAACGGGATTTTTAGTGCTGCTGATTAAAACGGTTATAATGAGTAAGATCAACAATATCAATAGCCCATATGCCTTTCTCATGCGAGTGAGATAGTATTTTGTAAACAAAATAATTAAAAGCGATGTAAGAACAACGATGCTTGTTTTTGAAGATAGAAGTAATACAAACAAGTAAAGTAAAATGGAAATAGATACCCAAACCCATATATATTTATCTCTTACAAGAATTAAAAAGAAGAGATAGAGTAACAGAAAACCCACATATACTGAAACATAGACAGCATTATGGTGAATGGGACTAACAAGTTGATGATAAAAGAAAACATCTGTATTTCCGGTAGTTCGGTAATTGGCAAATGCTGCTCCTAGCAAATACAAAAACAGTATCATGCAGAAAACGGAGAGGCTCTTCAGCACGTTATGTTTAATTTCTCCAATATTGGAAGCAAGAGCGGTAAATAAAAGCGGAAGAAACAAAAAACTCCAGTTTTGCTCAATTTCATGGTAAGCCGCTTGCTGGTAATCCGTTAAAAAAAACGGAATTGCATTCATCAGGAAATAAGCGCTGCAAAAAAGGACAAAGGGAGTAGCATTTTTGGAGATAAAAAATCCGGCAAATCCTTTGATTACAATACAGGACAATGCAAAGCTAATGATTGCAATACTGTTATACCACTGTAACCCAAGTATGGCAGAAGCTAACACCAGAAAGCTGCTGACGAGGAGTAAACGTTGCTGAATAATAGTATTCTTAATAAAGGGCATGTGTGAAGCAGGTTTCTAATTGATCAACAATACTTGTCCAGGAATATTCGTTCCTGATCTTAATACTATTATTAGAAAGAAAATGTAAATAATCTTTTTTGTATTGTGTGTTTTTTATGATGTTCGCTATATCATCCGTATTCGCAAAATAGAAGGCGTCGGATCCACAGACATACCTGTTGAAAATATTATCATGAGTTGCAATTAATCCTTCAGATGCCATTGCCTCGAGGAGCGAGGGATTGGTGCCACCAACGGAATGGCCATGAAAATATAAATGTGAATAATAACGGAGGTGATTGAGTAAATCAAGATCATAAACTGCTTCGCAAAATCGGATGGCGGCCGATTGATATTTTTCTTTGATATGACGGCCAAATTTGGTGGCTGTACTGCCGAAAATGAGCAGGGGCTTATCGGTTTGAGATTGAAGATTCCCCTCTATGATCATTTCAATGTTATTCTCCGGTTCAAGCCGGGCAATAACAAGGTTGTACATATATTTTTTTAAATGAAAACGTTGCAACACATCTTCACTCACTGCTTGAAACGAAAGCGCTCCGTAAGGGATGTACGTTGAATTTTTTCGATATTTTTTTTGCAGGTGTTCTTGTATTCCCGGGGAATCTGCAATCAGCACGTCACTTGAACCTACTGCCTTTGCTTCGGCATATTTCAAAAATGACTTAACAATTGATGAGTATTTCGAACGTTTCCATTCAAGCCCATCCATATTGGTAATAATTGTACTACTGGAAGGTAGTAGAAATGACCATATGCTGCTACTTGTATAACCTAATTGCAGGATAATATCGTAATTTCTCTTCCTGCAATCAATAATACATAGCAAATCATAAATGAATTGCCCTGCTGTACCAAGATTTTTCTCGGGGTCTTTTTTGGTAATGATGTTCACTCCCTTCCATTCTTTTAATTGAATTGGGTGAAGGGATGAATTATAAACAGTAACCTCATGCCCTTTTTTTACAAGCATCGGAGCTATATGCTCGGTAAATTGTTCAAAGCCCCCATATTTATTTGGAATACCTCTTGTTCCTATGATCCCGATTTTCATGGCTCCGAAGTTAAGCATGGAAATGTTTAACCGACTTAAGCAGGGGGGTTTAAAATACTTTTATAAACATTAAGGGTAAGTTGTGCAGCACGTTCCCAGGTGTAGCGGTCTTTTATTAATGTTTTCAAGTAATTGTTAAGAGGGGCAGCGGCTGCAGCTTCCACAGCGTTTAAAATAGATTCAGGGTCAGCCGGGTTACAATAAAAGGCATTTGATTCAAAGTATTCAGATGCATCGCCTCTGTTGGATATTACAAGAGAGCAGCCCATTAGGCCAGCCTCCAGCGAGCTAAGGCCGGTGGTTTCAAACCAACTGGGCAGCACATGTACTTTCGCCTTCAGGTAGTAACGTTGCAATTCTTTTTGTGTAAGATGGGGAATAAATTCAATATTATCTGCTGCCATCGACCTGCACTTATTATAATAGGCCATTTGGTTTGGAGCGGGATTACCGATGAGTAAAAGCTTAAACCGGGTATTATTCAAAGCCTTGATAAGAGTTAATTGATTTTTTATTCCTTCAATGCGGGCAGCACAAATAACTAGAAGCGGATCTTTTTCTTCCTGCACATCATCATCATTAAAAAGATGGGTGTTAACACCGTTAGTAATCACACAATAGCGGTTCTTGATATTATACTTTTCCCTCAAACGGCAGAATTCACTTTCAGAGTTGGGTAAAAGACAGGCAGCATTATTGGCAATAGAGATGAGAGCATTTCTGTGTCCTTTGAGAAGATAACCGAGGGGAATTTTGTTTTCCCGACTTACAATACTTCGTGCTATATGTTTTACATATTCAACGGCATCTGAGTGAAGAAGTTTAAATACAAATCCACTTAACCCTTTTCTGTTCTTTTGATCAAATTCGGCATAATCTACAAAAATGGTGGAAACAACATAGGGGAGGATGTTCTTTTTCAGATGAGGCAAAATATCAGCAGGTCTGATAATGTTAAAGAAATGAATAAGGTTGTATTGATGATAGGAAATAGGGTCACTTGTTTTTTTAATATCCACTAAAACACCCAACTCTTTCAGATGCGATGCAGTTTCCAGTATTTGTACGGTATCGCCTCCTTTAACTGAAAAAAGCGAATTGCGGACAATAAAGAGAATTTTAATTTTGATCTCCATTAAGCAATCGCATTTGGAATGTCCTGATTTAGCTGATGCACCTGGTCTTTATCAAACTCTTTGAAGCGGGGCGTAAATGCTGCAATCCAAATCAGGTATTCAGGAATATTGGTGATGTAACTCCCGGTAAACTGGTATATGAAAATAAACAGAAACAAGGCAAGGCGATAGTAATTGTTAAAAACTTTTGTTTTAAAGAAAAAGTAAAAGATCAATACAAAACGTAGCAGTAATCCGAATAAACCAAAAATTGCAATGGTTTCGCCTGTTACATTGGGTATGCTGATGAGTTCTTTTGTATAGGCGTGTTTATAAAATTTGGTAAAGAGAGCAAAACCCAATTCTTTGATTTGTCCAAAACCTGCACCGAATAAAGCACTTTTCATATCAGCAATCATATAACCTAGATAAAAGGAATCGGTGGTTCTTCCTTTAAAAGAGCTGTCGTTCCCTTCAAACACATTTGCAAATCGTTTAAAAATGAGATTATCCGGGTACACATAAATTAAAAATATAATTGCAGAGAAAAGAATAGTAATGGTCAAAAGCAGTAAGCGTGGAAATTTCTTTTTAATAAAAAAAAGCTTCACATCTGAAAGAAAAAGAAATATGATGCTGAAAAATATTCCAAGAATTACTCCAAACGAAATGGAAAGGCAAAGCGGCAGCGTAATCATTAAAAAAACAATAAACGGATTTTTATTCCTGAATAGCAGCAGTTTCAGGTAATAGTAGAGTGCTACAGGTGCCAGCATCAGGGCATATACCGATGCCTCAGTAGTAAACATTTTTAACCGAATAATATCTTTTGAACCGGGTGTAATGCTTGTTTCGTACCAAATTTCATCACCTCCACCTGTAAAAAAAAGTACGATAGCTATTACAGTAAAAACAAAATTCCAGATCAGTAGATGCCTGTAAATACTTATTATGCTGTTCCCTTTTGTAAGATAAATGTAGAAGCAGAAGCAAAAAACAAAAACTGTAAAGAAAAGGAAATAAGATTTAAAGTAAGACGGGAGTACAACACCGTTAACCAGGTGAATAATAATATATGGAATTGAACATATAAAAAACCAGAAGATGACATTTGTTTTTTTATTGTAGACAATCCAGATCAAAAATAGCGGGCACAGGATAGAGGTATAAAATAAGCCGGTAGGCAGAAATAAACTGTTAAAGAAAAAATATAAAATTGCCACCGGAAGGTATTTGTTAATTCGCAGATCCTGATTCATTCACATATTATTGAAAAAGTACTGACAGTTTATTTTTTTCATAGCGTATAAAAAATAACCAGCATAGAATTACTAAAATAATAATAATAAGCAGTTGCACCAAATAGTTATTGTTCCAGACCGTAAGAGATGCAATACCTGATAAAGCAATAAAAAATAAAGTTTCTGAAAAAAATGATCTTTTCAAAAAAAGTTTATTTACAATTTCGTAGACTATTATCATAGATATGACAGATGAGGCAATCAGCCCCCAAACAACACCTTGAGGTCCTTTTACAAAAACAAACCCAAGAATAATTCCGGTAATATTCAACAAAGAGGTTATATAGGTAATGAGGATTCCTGTCTTTACCTGGCCGCTAAAAGTCAGGTATAATGAGGGCGCAATAAGCAATAGATAAAAAAATTCAAAAGCAATAAAAGGGCTTATATATGTTTTCATCATCGCAAATTTTTCAAAGCCCGCCCAAAAAATAAACAGCGGCTTGTAAAGAACACTAAAAGCAGAAAGGGCAAGGATGCCAATAGCTGTAACCATAGCCCTCAGCGCTGTA
>JBJXDV010000486.1:0-8599 GCA_046153465.1 Chitinophagaceae bacterium | reverse complement strand
AAGAAATGTATCAAAAAAAAATAGCCTGGGTAACCGGTGCATCTTCAGGAATTGGTGAAGCCATTGTAAAAGAACTTGCTAAAGCCGGTGCGTATATTGTATTGTCGGCCCGCAGGCAAAACGAATTAGAGCGGGTGCAACAAGAGGCAGGACTAAATTCCGAAAATTCATTAATACTTCCGATGGACATGGGTGAGCCTGATACTTTTTCGGATAAAACTAAATTAGTAATAAGCCGGTTTGGACAAATTGATTATTTATTTCACAATGCGGGTATTAGTCAACGTGGGTTTGTAAAAGATACATCCATTGAAATTGATAGAAAAGTAATGAATATTAATTTCTTAAATGTGGTAGCGCTCACAAAAATAGTATTACCTTTTATGCTTGAACGAAAATCTGGTTGCTTCATTATTACAAGCAGCCTGGTAGGCAGATTCGGAACTCCCATGCGCTCTGCTTATGCTGCATCTAAACATGCGTTGCATGGCTTTTTTGAATCGATGCGCGCAGAAATTTGGAAAGAAAATATACAGGTAACTATTGTATGCCCTGGCTATATTCAAACAAATATTTCGGTGAATGCAGTAGGTAATGATGGCAAGCCCTATGGCAAAATGGATGAGAATCAGGCAAAGGGTATGAATCCCGCTACCTGTGCAACTAAAATTTTAGCGGCTGTTCAAAGCGGAAAGCGTGAAGTATTAATTGGAGGAAAAGAAACAATGGGGGTTTATCTAAAAAGATTTTTTCCAGCATTACTTTGGAGAGTGGTAAAAAAATATAATATTAAATCTGCAGAACTATAGAAAAATTTTTTTAATTATAAATAAATCGTCTCCTTCTTTTAAAAACTGGTTTTAATACGCAACATCATTTCCGGTCCGCTCATACTACCAGGAACAATGATCCGCCGGATGGTAAATAAAGGATCTGCTTCATCTCTTTTCGCAGACAATTGAAAGGCAGCAATAAATCCTCTTTTTTTTAATTCAGGAATTGCCTCTTTATTCCAAAGGCCAAATGGGTAAGCAAAATATTGTATCGGTTTACCGGTTATATCTGCAAGCAATTTGGAAGGTTTATCTATTTGTATTACCCAATCCTCACCAGAATATTTTTTTACATTGTGGTGGTCCCATGTATGTGAACTAATAACATGACCATCCTCCGACAATTGTTTTACTTGTTCTTTACTCATATAGTGGGGTCTACCCAACGAAACGGTCATTATAAAAAATTGCGCTTTGAATAAATACTTCTTCATAATTGGTGCGGCTACTGTAAATTGTTCTAAATCGGTATCGTCAAAACTCAGGAGAATAGGGTGATCGGGAAGCAAAGTACCGCTGGCAAGATAACTATAAAGTTCATCCGGTAAAATGGTATGATAGCCACTATCGGCCAAAATTTTCATTTTTTTCTGGAACATATCAGGAGGTACAATATAATCACGCGCTATTTTTGAATCAGTGGGCCGGTAGTCTCTTATTTGGTGATAGCACAAAATTGGTACTTGCTTACGGGATAAAATTATTGCAGCATCTGCTCTCGTAATTTCCTGCAGATTTATCGCAGTTCCTTTTGAAACAGTATCCTTTTGAATGACTACAGATGGATTTATATCAACCTTTGGTTGGTTTTTACAGCTACAACTAAGACCGAGAAAAAAAACGGTTATAGAAAATAATAAATTATTCCGCGCCAAAAAAAAAATTGCTTTTGGATTGATAAAACTTTCGGGCATAATTAATAGAGAACGGACTTATTCCTAAACGCTTGTTCATTAACTAGAATTCTTATGTTTAAAATTTGTATCGCAAAAATAACACTTTTAAATTCTTATTGTTGATCAAATACATTTTAAGTTTATTATAATTATTCTCATCTTAGTATCCGTCGATCATAATATCTTTGCCTCATGATAAAGCAACTATTTTCTATCCTTTTTTTGGGACTCATTCCGTTGATTAGCTTTTGCCAGGGAACCTCGTCATTATCCGGAAAAGTTAAAGTGGGAAAAAATATAAATGTACCCGGGGCCACCATTCATTTACTAAACACCTCTTTGTCGGCAATAACAGATAGTACAGGTTCTTTTGTGTTTGAAATGATTTTACCGGGCCATTACACGCTCTTGATATCTTCTATCGGATATGCGACCGAAAGTGAAGAAATTGATATCAAAGAAAACACTCCAAACCACATAGATATTGTTTTACGATACGCTTCGCTAAACATGGACGAAGTGGTAGTAACTGCTCAAAAAAAAGAGGAATTACTGCAAAAAATTCCCATTAGCATTACTTCGTTATCAACACGGCAGTTAAAAGAATACCGCATATGGCATAATAACGAGTTAACCGGTATTATCCCAAATTTTTATTCTGCAAATTCTGGCGACGACCGAAATGTTACCTCCATACGTGGAATTACCACTACTTCCTATGATCCGGCGGTAGCTACTTATATCGATGGAGTAAATCAATTTGGATTGGATACTTATATTGCCAATTTGGTAGATGCGGAACGGATTGAAGTATTACGTGGACCTCAGGGAAGTTTATATGGCAGAAATGCAATGGGAGGTGTCATCAATATTATTACCAAACAACCTACAAATTCAACGACTGGTTTTGCAGAAATAAATTTTGGCAATTATAATCAAACCAGGTTAAGTGCCGGCGTACGATCACCTATCATTAAAAATAAACTTTACGTTGGGGTTGCCGGAGTATATCAGCAACGAAATGGTTACTACACAAACACACTGACAAATACATCTTATGATAAGCAAACCAGCTTTACAAGCAATTATTATCTAAAGTATATTCCCAAACAAAACTGGAACGTTCTGGTAAATATAAAACATCATATCAATCGTAATAAAGGCACGTTCCCGTTAGTATTTGGTGTTCAGGATGCCCTGGCAGATCCCTTTAAGCTCGCGCAAAATGCACTTGCAAAGATGATTGATAATACATTTAATGGATCATTATCTATTAATCATACAAGTCAAATGTTCAATTTTAGTTCACAAACTGCCTATCAATCCAATCAACGGTATTACAATGCTCCACTGGATGGCGACTTCTCTCCAATCGATGGAGTTACTGTAATAAATGACTATGGAAAAGAATGGAATAAAGTTAGAGTGTTTACGCAGGAATTTAAATTCACTTCCGGCGCTTCTTCTATTTCGAAAATTAAATGGACAACCGGTATTTATTTCTTTCACCAATATAACCCTACCAAACAAACTACACATTTTGGAGAAGATGCTGCATTGGTGGGAGCTCCCGATAAAAATTTTTCGGTAACCAATACGAATATTGGCAAGAACACCGGACTTGCTGCTTATGGACAAATAGCTTATTCACTCACCAAAAAACTCGAGTTGATCGCAGGTATACGGGGTGACATGGAAACTAAGAAATATACAGTGCGTGGCGAATACCAAAAAGAAACTGATCCTATTATTGAAACACGATCTGACACGAGCTCAGTTGTAAAATACAATGCGCTTTCACCGAAATTAGGTTTATCGTACCAGTTTGATAACGCCAGTAATGCCTATGTCACCTACAGCAAAGGATTCCGTACCGGAGGTATCACACAGCTTTCTACCGATCCCACACAACCGCCATTATTTTCCTACAAGCCCGAATACAGTAATAATTGGGAAGCAGGAATAAAAAATAGCTTTTGGAAAAATGCGCTTCGCTTTAACCTTGCCTTCTTCCTTACTAAAGTAAAGGATGCACAGGTACCCACACTTATTTTACCAGATGCTATTACCGTTACAAAAAATGCCGGTGAATTAAGAAGTCGGGGTGTTGAAGCTGAAGTTGCAATGGCATTGTTGCCGAACCTACAGGTTGATTTTAATATAGGATATACGGATGCAAAGTATACTACGCTAAAGATTGCACAAAATGGAACCGAGGTGGACCTGTCGGGTAAGAAACCAATTTTTACGCCTTCGTCTACCCGCATAGTTGCTATTCAATATTCAATTCCTCTTTATAAAAAATTAAATTACCGTTTCGTTTTAAGAAGCGAATTTATTAGAATAGGAAAACAGTATTTTGATTTGGCAAATACCATTGAGCAAGCGGACTATAACCTTGTAAACCTACGGCTAGGATTTACTACCAATAAGGTTGATCTTTTTTTCTGGAGCAGAAATAGTCTTGATAAAAAATATATATCCTATGCATATGATTTTGGAGCCGTGCACTTAGGAGACCCAAAAACATACGGCATAACGCTTTCAGCCAAGTTCTAAAGCCCCACTGATTGACTACTAATTAGGTGTTTTATATCAAGAAAAGTGTTGTTCGTCGCAACATTTGCTAAATCCTGCATTTTCTCTGGTTAAGTTCCTAATTTTCCGGAATGAAAATGACTCTGTTTTCAAGAAAATGGGTAATTGTATTATTGCATGCGCTGGCTTGGGTTCTGTTGTTTTCACTACCCTTTATTCTTCGACCATCTTTAAATGATTCCGGTAACAAACCTGATGCCGGACCCGGTATGCTTTTTTATATTGTAAACAATTCTCTTTGGATAGGCTTTTTCTACCTGAACGCGCTTCTTTTGATACCCTTATTACTCTATAAAAAAAACTATACAGCCTTTGGCCTATCGCATTTAATGTTGTTTGCTATTTTTCTGGTAACAGGATGGTTGAACCGAATTTGGCTAACCAATCAGCATATAATTAACTGGCGCGTACATTTCTTATTTACATTTTTTATTTTCCTTTTCTTACTCGCTGCAAGTACTGCTTATCAAATGAGCCGCGACCGGATGAAGGCTGATAAACATGCAAAGGAAAAAGAGAATGAAAACCTTAAAACAGAATTATCATTGCTAAGATCGCAGGCAAGTCCGCATTTTATGTTTAATGTATTGAACAATATGGTGGCACTGGCACGCAAGCAATCTGATCAGCTTGAACCCTCGCTCATTAAACTATCTTCCTTGATGCGCTATATGTTGTACGATACTGATGGCGACCGCGTTTCTCTCGAAAAAGAAATAGACTACCTTCAAAGTTATATTGATCTTCAAAAGCAACGATTCGGAAAAAATATTTCGATAGAAATAAATTTTAGAGAAATAGATGGTACTTATGAAATTGAACCGATGTTATTGATCCCCTTTGTAGAAAATGCTTTTAAGCATGGAACCGGTTTTATAGAAGATGCGCGAATAGATATATCGCTTCGCGTAAAGAATAAATTACTTCATTTTGAAGTAATGAATCGGTATACTGAAAATACCGAGGAGATAAAAGATAAAACTTCAGGCATTGGATTAACCAATGTAAAAAGAAGGCTGAATTTATTATATGGAAACAGGCATAGCCTGCTGATAAATAAAAATAATGGCTGGTTCACCACTTCTCTTCAATTAAACCTGCACTAATGCTGCGATGTATTGCAATAGACGACGAACCGTTGGCACTGGAATTACTGGAAGATAATATTAGTAAAGTATCCTTTCTTGAATTGGTGGCTTCTTGCAGCAACCCGATAGAAGCGATAAACGTATTAAAAGAAAAGAAGGTTGATCTAATCTTCCTGGATATTCAGATGCCCGGGCTAACGGGGTTGCAGTTTATTCAGAGCCTTATTGTTAAACCGATGTTTATTTTAATTACTGCCTATGAAAAGTATGCGTTGGAAGGATATCATTTAGATGTGGTAGATTATTTGGTTAAGCCCGTACCACTGGATCGTTTTATAAAGGCCTGTAATAAAGCATGGGAGTTATATCAATTAAAGAACAAAAAAACAGACACTTCAATTCCGTCATCATCGCTGGAATATATTTTTGTAAATGTTGAATACAGCTTGTTAAAAGTAGTGCTTAAAGATATATTGTGGATAGAAGGATTGAAAGACTATATAAAAATCTACCTAAAATCTGCACCAAATAAACCCATTATTACACGCATAAGTATGAAAGCGATGGAAGATGAGTTACCTCCTCTTCAATTTGCAAGAGTACATAAATCATTTATTATTTCAAAAGAACATATCACTGCCCTTCGAAAAAACAGCATATTTATTGGTTCAATGGAAGTACCCGTTGGTGAAAATTACAAGGAAGTAATTGAAAGAATTACTGGAAAAAACTGATATTAACCATTATTTTATGAGAGAACACGCAAGTTGGCTCCAAAATTGTCGTCATAATATTCTTATAAGAAAACACAAAACAATCACAAACTTCTTTTAGTAATAATTTATTTTTAAATCAACAAAAAATTAAGTATGAAAAAAATGATTTATCCATTCATGGCGCTTTTAATTATTAGCAGCTCAGCATTTACCATTATCAAATCGCAGGATTGGAAAATTGGTGAAAACTATATCGTTAAATTTACCAGTAGCGACCCGTCTGGTGTATTTACCGGGCTAAAAGGCACCGTAAACTTTGATGAAAAAAATCTTGGTACTTCTAAATTTGATGTAACGTTGGATGTAGCAAGTATTAATACGGGTAATGGAATGCAGAATACCCATGCCAAATCGGCCCAATGGTTTGATGTAGAAAAATATCCTTCAATTAAATTTACCTCATCTACCATCACAAAAACAGCCACGGGCTATGAAGCAAAAGGAACACTTGATATTCATGGTGTACAAAAGGAAGCAGTAGTTCCATTCACATTTCAAAATAATACATTCACCGGAAGCTTTGACGTAAACAGGGATGACTTTAATTTAAATCCATCGAACGGAAAAGCGGCAAAAATTATTAAAGTAGAACTCGTTGTACCTGTTACAAAAGCGTAATAATGGTTAAAAGATTATTTTTTTGGGGCATAACGGCTGGTATTTTATCAGCCGTTGCCTCAATTATCTACAATAAGATTTTTACATTTGCTTTTACCTATGAAGGTATTCCCGATTTCTCCAGAATAATTAATATACCTGTGCTTATTGGCACTAATTTAATAGCAGGCTTACTTGCTGCCGGAGGCTTTTGGGCGGCTCTTCGATTGTTCAAAAAAAATAGCGAACTTATTTTCAATATTGCTTTTTCAGTTCTCTCCTTTGCAAGCATCCTTTCGCCCATTTCGGCTAACTTGCCTTTGAATTTAAAAAATATCGAGCTCTTTCCACTGCTCGCAATTCCCATGCATTTTTTTCCGGTGATTGCCTGGTTTACGATAAGACCATTGTTTGCAAGGAAACCTTTCTTCCCGGTAAATTAAAAAAACCTGATACATCAATGCTTGCGTTGGAACGTTATTAGTAGTTCTATTTTAAATTAGGTGATGCTGCCCTTTTTTCGATTTTTTTATTTAAGAAATGGAAAACCCAAAAGCCCTTGTGCCATTGTAAATACTATAAAAGTTAAATAAATAAAAGAGAATATTTTCACTGGCTTTATGGATGTTGAATTGTCAAAATAGCTGTTTGTTATAAGTGCAAATAATGGAATAATTTGTAAACTATGAATGCCAAAAAAATGAGCTACTCGTAAGTCGCCAAAAAAAGTGCTCCAATTTATAAACCATAAGCCATTACCGCCATCTTCCGAACCAACAGTATGTCCCTGTAAACTGCTGATATAACCTCCAAATAAACTAAATGCTACGAAGAAAACTAATCCAATTTTTATACTCAATGCTACCGCTGGTGCTAAATCGTAGTTTTTTTGTTTGATAAAAATGTAAGTAATATAAGCTGTCCAAAGCGTAATGGCAAGAATGAAAACACCCATTATTGAAAAGAGTACTATCCCATAAATACTTGATTTATTAAAATAAGATAATTCTCCTCTCAATGCTTGTGTCGTGATGGCTATTTGTTCAAAACACATTACTATCACCGCTACCCAAGAGTAAATTTTTATTGCGCGATTATCTTTTAAATAGTTTAAAATTAATGCCATTGTCCAACTATAAATCCAAATACTCAAAGCAAATTTCATCGGCTTTATCGTTACATTAATTCCTAGCATTTTTGTATCGCTGAAAGGGCTATAAATCAATAGTAAAATAAAAATAATCAAATGCGCTAAACCAAGCCAAAACAAGACTTTATTTTTAAGTAAATTTTGTCTCATTCAATTAAAATTTAATGCCTGACATTATACCAAAGTTTGAACTCTTAAAAGTCTTATCTCCGATGCCTGTTACTTCGCCATTTCTACTATTTTTTTCAAACTCTAATCCAATGGTCAGCATAGTTCGCCCGTTGCGTATGAGAAAATCATACCCTGCACCAATAACAAACCCGCTACCAATTGCAAACTGATGTTCAAAATTAGTCGTTGCAGTTGTACGATATTTTTGAGTAAACTGACTTATAAAAAAATAATCGCCTTGCAGGTAAACTCCTTTTTTTGCATTCTTGTCCAAAGGAAAATACTTGGTTGCAATAGCTGCCCCCCAATAATTGAAAAACATTTCTTGTCCGTTATCGCCTTTAGATGGTGCTGCTCCTAAGGATTTATATTTAAGGCCAAAGTTTAAATTATTTATTTTTTTGAATTTATGATAGGCAGCAAGTGAAGCAAGCCCACCACCCGAATTTGAAAAATTACCTGCATTATATTTTTCTTTCAGTCCTTTCCC
>JBJXDV010000485.1:0-16848 GCA_046153465.1 Chitinophagaceae bacterium | reverse complement strand
GGAAGGCGTGCGTTATCTTCATTAAATAATCATCTACCACTACTGCTAGGTGATAGGTAGGCATACCATCCGCTTTAAGTAATACTTTATCATCTACCAGGTTCGTATCAAAGTGTACTTCTCCCCGAATCATATCTGTAAAAGATATCGTTTCTTTCTCTGGTATTTTTATACGAATTACATGCTTTGTATTTTCCGATAATAGTTTTCTTACTTCTTCTTCCGTAAGTGTTAATGAATTGCGCATCTTCTTTCTAAGATCAAGATCATATCGGGGAGATGGGTTTTCTGCTGATTTAAAATCATTGCGCATTTTCTCCAATTCTTCCGGCGTATGAAATGCATAATAGGCATTCCCCTGTTTTACCAACTGTTCTGCATATTTTCGATAGATTGGTTTGCGTTCACTTTGCCGATATGGACCATAAGCGCCTTCATTAAATGCACTTTCATCTGGTACTAACCCAGCCCAATTTAAACAACTGAAGATGTATTGTTCTGCGCCAGCCACATAACGGCTTTGGTCAGTATCTTCAATACGTACTATAAAATCACCTTTATGTTGTTTGGCAAATAAATAATTGTATAACACTGTTCTTACGCCCCCAAGGTGTAACCCACCTGTAGGGCTGGGGGCAAAACGTACACGCACTCTCTTATTCATAGCCTGCAAAGATAATCCCCCAAGTCTACAAAATTTAACAAAGTACTGAAGACAGCTCAGTCCTTAAAATAGCAATGGTAGAAAATCTATTGTCAACAGCGAGGTTAAAAACACTATTTTCGAATCAGTAACGTTTTATTGATTTTAAATGAAAATACTTCATCTATTTCTGGGATTTATTATTGCCAACCAATCATTTGCTCAGCTTACCTATCAAAAACTGCAGGTGCAGTACGATAGTGCTATTCAATATAAAAATATTAAAATCATTCCCATTGTATTAAAAGGAAAAGCGAACCCCACAGACTCCAAATTTTTATCTTTTGGAAAAGCAATTCAAAAAGGAATAGTAACGGTTAGTGAACGAGGTACCTCTTCTGTTGAAAATGTTCATTGGCTTCGAATAAATAATAAATCAAATATCCCATTGTTTATTGCTTCTGGAGAAGTAATACTTGGAGGTAGACAAGACAGGATGGTAACAAAAGATACAGTTCTGGCGCCAACCGGGAAAGATCAATATGTAGCTGTTATGTGTGTTGAGGAAGACCGATGGAGTGAAAAAGAAAAAAAATTCTCCTATTTCAACTATGCGAATCCGCGTTTACGCAAAGTAGTTGACCAGTCTAAAAATCAGGTGCTGATCTGGAACGAAATCTTTAGGCAGTTGGATAGTTCCAAAATAAAATCACTTACACAGGCCTATGCCGGCCAGCGCACAGATAAAAAAATCATATTAACCCAGGCAGAATATTTGCGTTACTTTATTGATCGAATAAAAAAAACAGATAGCACATGGGTAGGATTTGTTTGCGTAACCGGCGACAAAATACTGGGTTGCGATATTTTTGCAGGCAATAATTTATTTTATGATCAACTGGAGCCACTGTTGAATGGATATGTAGAGGAGGCGATCAATAGAGGATCGGCAATAAAAATTACAGATGATAAAGTAAGGAAATATTTGGATAAGATATTGACAGATGAACAAACCCAGGAAGAATACCTAAAGAAAAATGGAAAAGTTTATCGTTACTCGGGCAAGGTGATTCATCTTACCGGGTATGGAGAATAATTAAGATTAATTTGCAATTTGTAGCTGAATACCATGTTTTATTTTATTAAAACTCCATGGCTGGTAAAAAAATTAATTCCTTTTGGTGTCTGGGATATTCCAGATGCACCAAATACACTTTATTTAAGTTTTGATGATGGTCCGCATCCAACGATCACTCCTTTTGTTTTAGATTTATTAAAAAAATACCAGGCAAAAGCCACCTTTTTCTGCATTGGTAAAAATGTAATGGAGCATAAGGAAATTTATGAATCAATTCTTGAACAGGGGCATGCTGTAGGAAATCATACACAAAATCATTTGAATGGATGGAAAACGCCAGATGATATTTACATTAAGAATATCGAAATCGCACAAGAACATATAAAGACTAATTTATTTCGACCTCCATACGGACGCATAAAAAATAGTCAATCAATAATGTTGAAGAATTTAAATCCTGCCATGAAAATTATCATGTGGGATATCTTAAGCGCCGATTTTGATGTTACTATAAATGCAGAAAAATGTATAAGTAATGTATTGAAGAATATAAAACCCGGTGCTATAATTGTATTTCACGACAGTGAAAAAGCATTTCCCCGCTTACAAAAAACATTACCGGTTGTATTGGCTCAATTAACAGAAAGTGGATTTGTGTTGAATAAAATACCTGAAAATTTGTCTTAATAATAGGGTCGTAAACCTTAGTAATGCCCTTAAAAAAATTTGGGCCGGGGTAGAAACCCTGGCCCGTTTTTAATCCGTACCCTATGAAAACTGATTTAAAGGTATAAACTTTTTTTATTAGTGCAAAGTAATTTCCCGCACCTGGCCGTTTACCGTAATTGTTGCCTTATTGTCGCATGTACCGTTACCATAGTTAAGTTCCGCTACAGGTGCGTTGCTTTTACGCATAATAACAATTCCTTTGGTGATCCAACGGCAAGCAAACTTTTTCACAAGCGGCTCTTGGATAATAGTTGACCATTGGAAGAATTTGTCGCCTCTTTTTACCGCTCCATTTGCTCCGCCTTCAATTTTAAAAACATCATCCAACGGAAACAGTGGAGTACCTAGTCCATCAATTTGAGAAATGGTTTTTTCGCTGTTCCATTGGGTGAAATTACCATTGGGTTTGGTTAATTTTGCGCCAATTACCTGAACATTAAAGATTTTCTTATCCGAAGTACTTTTGTTCGAAACTTTATGAGTTCCTTCAACTGAATTGTCGTTTACCACATAACCCTCAAACGTAGTGGTAGTCGAGTTTCCAGGGATAAACAACGGTCCTGTATACACTGTAATAATTTTACCTTTACGTGTTCTGCCATCGCGGCCAACACAACCGGCACTGCCAAAATCAAGTGTAATTTTTAAGGGGAAACGATTAGGTGCATTTAACTGGGTATAAGTAACCGTAAAGCACCTGTTTGAATCTACAGTGCCTGCTCCGTGAACGGTAATTTGTCCGTCAGAAATTGTACCTGAAGAACCAAAAATACCAATACCACCTCCAACACCAACTTCAGTATCTACTCCCATAACATTGTCGAAAACATCATCAAATACTACTTCTGCTTCTGCATCTGATTCGGAAGTTGCCGTGGCAAATTCTTCCTGCTCTGCAGCCGTGCCAGGGTTGCTGTTTTCCTTTTTACAGGAAATAATTGAAAAGAACGCAATGAATAACATAGGGACCAACACTCGGGTAAGAACATTTACTGACTTCATAAAGATTTAATTTTTTTTGTGATGCAATGGTAAGAACGTTCCTGAGACCGGCTTCATTATAAAGAGTTTAAGCAAGTCTTAACTTTTTTTTTGAAATTTGTAATCTAATGAAAATACAACTAATTGATTCTCATTGTCATTTATATGTAGATGCTTTTAAACAAGATATCCATGAAGTGATAGAACGAGCTGTTTATGAGGGGGTTGAACAGTTTATTTTACCCGCCATCGATAGCTCTGAGATTCAAAATTTATTAAACCTCGAAAAGGCCTGGCCTGAAAACTGTTTTGCCATGATGGGCCTTCATCCCTGTTCCGTTAATGAAAATCATTTGGAAGAACTGCAAATTGTAAAAGATTGGCTTGCGCGCCGAAATTTTGTAGCAATTGGAGAAATAGGATTGGATTACTATTGGGATAAGACCTTTGTAAAAGAGCAGCAGGCTGCTTTTCACAAGCAAATAGAGTGGGCGCTAAAATATGATCGTCCTATTGTAATACATAGCCGAAATTCAACAGAAGATTGTATTTCGATAGTAAAAGAACATCAGGATGGAAATTTATCGGGAATTTTCCATTGCTTTTCAGGTGATACAGACGCAGCAGAAAAAATAATTGATCTCGGTTTTCATATGGGAATAGGGGGGGTATTGACCTATAAAAATTCGGGATTGGCCGAAGTAGTAAAAAATATTCCTTTACAACACCTGGTACTGGAAACAGATGCTCCCTATTTAGCACCGGTTCCATTTAGGGGGAAAAGAAATGAAAGCAGTTATATATTATATATAGCAGCGAAGCTTGCAGAATTAAAGAACATAACTATTGAAGAAGTAGCGGCAGTAACAACATCAAATGCAAAAAAAATATTCCGTGAATTAGAAGTCAAAAAATAAATGACTTTTAAAAACTAAAAGCCATTTATGAATTGCGGAGACTAAGGGATTCGAACCCTTGATACGGTTTCCCGTATACACACTTTCCAGGCGTGCTCCTTCAACCACTCGGACAAGTCTCCGTCTAATACGGGCGACAAAAATACTCTTTCAAAAGAGAGTTACCGAAATTTTTAAGTCATTAATTTCCTGCTCAAATTGCTTAAAGGAATATTTTTGGCCTGTTATAAATTTAAAGAATAGGATTAATGGAAACTATCGTCAATCGTTGAAACTAAAAGATGGCCTCCTAAACAAGGATAATATACAAAACCATCTATTAGGAGACAAACTTAGTCGGGGATAGATAAAAAGTTGTAAAGCATATGAATTGACTCTATTTTCTATTGCATTTTTTTTGTGTTAATCACTTAGTATATTTTTTGACGGTTAAACTCTTTTTATAACCTTAATTTCATAGAACTTATTTTTACCAGGGTGATTCTTTTCAATACGAATAATAAAGCTATTGTTTATGAGAATATTTTTTTACGCTTGTATTCTTGGGCTACTGTGTTGTACCTGCACAACCAGTAAACCAACTAAACCAAATGAAACCTGGACCTCTCTCTTCAACGGAAAAGATATTACAGATTGGGTAGTAAAAATAAATGGACATGAAACCGGCGATAACTATGGTAATACTTTTAGAGTGGAAGATGAAATGATAAAGGTTCGGTACGATAAATACGATTCGTTTAAAAACCGGTTCGGACATCTTTTTTATAAAATACCTTTTTCTTATTATCATTTGGTAGTAGAATATCGTTTTGTTGGTACTTTTTTTCCGGGAGCTCCTGAATATGCGCGCCTAAATAGCGGGGTGATGTTCCATTCGCAAGATCCCCATACAATCCTGAAAGATCAAAACTGGCCAATATCAGTGGAGTTTCAGCTACTTGCCGGACTGGGAGATGGAAAACCCCGACCTACCGGTAATATGTGCTCGCCGGGAACTAATATTGTTATGAATGGAAAATTGGATACCAGGCATTGCATCAATTCTTCCTCCAAAACGTATGAAGGAGAACAATGGGTAAGAGCTGAACTAATGGTTTGGGGAGATTCGCTAATTACTCATATTATAAATGGCGATACCGTTTTGCAATATTCCAAACCGCAAGTAGGAGGTAATGTGGCAACCGGTTATGATCCTAATTACAAAATAGACGGTACCATTCTTAGTAAAGGATTTATTGCATTACAAAGCGAAGGCCAACCTATCGATTTTAGAAAAGTAGTAATCAAAATGCTGCCTGGAAATAAATAACTGGGAATGCCTGGCGATATTCCATCCATCCGATACAGGTTGATAAACTATAAAAGAATCTTTCCTTTTGCAAATCGTTTCCAGAATGCTGTTTCAATTATTTATTGAAAGTAGTCGTTGTAAATTTGAATAGCTTAGAAACATACCTAGTATTGAGTAGAGGGTTTTGTCTTCCGAATAACGACTCCATAACTACCGTCACAACAGGTAAGTAAAAACAAATTGAAAAGATTTAGGGTTAACATTTAAATCACGGTAAGGAGAGAAACTTTTAGTGCTTCCAGCATATCTCAATTCCAGTTGAATTTTTTTACTCATTATACCAGCTCCCCCCAAAATAGAGAATTCATATTTTTTAGGCGGATCCAATGCTTTTTCAGTTTCTTCAGATCCGAAGGAAAACGATGTATGAAGTGTGTTTTTATTTTCTGCAACGATAAACGCATTTCCAATACCTATGTTTATATAAGGCTTAACGGATGCCTTTGATTGCAATAAAAGGCGGACTAAAGAATTTAACTGTACATATGAAAGCGAAATATCTACGTTGTTGGTTCGGGTAAATCCACTTCCAAAAGGCCTTGTAAAACTGCTGGACGTTTTATACATCTTGTAAGAAAGTTCGTTTACAATATGCCATTTATCCTGGTTGCGTGCGAGGCCAATATCCAATGATACACCCAAAAGCGGTGATGTATTGCCACAGTAATTCTTATCAACTAATAAACTATTTGTTCCATCAAATTTGAATTTATTAAATGCAACTCCTGCAAACAAACCAACTCGTAGAGAACTTTGATCTTTTTTCTTTATTTCCAAATCAGTTCCCGGTGCCTGGCATTTTATATAAAGGATAATAAGATCCTGTATATCAGTTTTTCTGTATTTAATAGATTGGGCATCATTCGCTACATCTGAGCAAGTTGAAAAAAATTTGAATAATTGATCTTTGTATTGAGCAATTTCTTGTACCTGTGCAGTCGATTCGTTATAGATATAATGATGTATTAATTCTACCGGCTGCTCATTTCGATTTGCAAAATAAAAATGATCTTTTCGATTTTCGGCATATAAATATAAACTTGCTATCGGGTGATTTACCAATTGAAGCAAAAACACATTTTTCTTTCGAATGGTCGAATCAACTAAACGGTTGTTAATAGCATCATCGGGATCACCGGGTAGCATATCCATTTCTACTGTAAAACTTCGGTAAGTCTCATTTAACGAAGGAATATAAAAACTTTTGATTGAGGAAGCATCATAAACCTTTTTTTCATTTGATTTATTAATGAAATTAATCGTTTGAGGATTATTTTTCCAGTTGCGGTAATCAATCGCCCCGAATATAGTATCTCCATTATTATTAATAATTACTCCCTGAATAAAATTAGATTGCGACTTTGCGATCGAACAAGTAGTTAATAACGCTATTATGAAGACGAATTTTCTCATTATTAATGTTAAGTCGAAAAGTTAGTGTATTCGGCAATCGCAACCAAAAAGAGTTTTAATAGGAAAAGATAACATCCGGAATCAGCTTAGCAGAAGCAGGTTCAACGTAAAACCGGAAGAAAAATAATAGTACTCTAAATCCAAAATTTATATTTATTGAATTCTTTTATTTAAGTAATTAAACAAAGAACCCCCTGCAATTATCTGCCGGGGGAACTTCTTACCTCTGTATTAACCCTTACAAAAAAACTTTATTCTTTAATCAACTTTACCAACATCCGCTCATTACTATTTACAATTACTTCCATTACATACATACCTGGTGTTAATTTGCTGGTTCCTTCCATTAAGAGGCTGTTGGCACCTGCTGCCAACTTTATGGTCTTTCTCATTACTTCTGTGCCATTATTGCTCAATATTTTTAATACTACTACAGAGGCCTGATTCAATTGAATGGTAGCAGCAATATCATTCTTTGCAGGATTCGGCGATACGCTGATCATTTTTGTATTAATAGAATTATATACGCGAACTACCAGTATACGGCTCAAGTTTGTTTTGCCATCCAGGTCGGCAATCTTTAATCGATAATAGAGATCTTTTTTGTTGGCAGTATTGCGGCCAACATTATCTGTATAGGTATAACTTTTTTTCACCGTTGAAACGCCTTGCGCTTTAATGGTTCCAACGGTTTCCCATTTCGTACCGTTGAAACTTCTTTCTACTTCAAATTTATCGCTGCTTTGTTCAAACGTGGTCACCCAATTCAACTCCACATTTCCTTCATTTCTATACAAACCATTAAAGTCAATTAAACTAACGGGAAGCGTACCCCCAGAAGGGAATATGATGGTTACGGTAGCCATGTTTGAGCACAATGGAGCAAGTCCATGATCACATATCTGGTAAGTAAATGTTGTAGAATTGCCTGTAAAACCGGGATTGGGTGTAAAACTAAAACTCTTATCTGCATTGATTGTAACAGTACCATGAGGAGAATTCGTAATCAGGTACGCATCAAAAGGATCACTATTGGGATCATAATCATTTATATTTAAGAAGCCAGATGCGGTACGATTGGCATTGCCATTAAAGTTATCATTTACTGCAACGGGTGCTTCATTACAACCACCTGCGTAGAGTTGAGGAGCAGAAATTTCTAATTGATCAATGGCAATACGGGTACGGCCACCGGTTCCCTGGTAATTAATATATACTTTATAGTATCCAGAACCGGCACCAAATGTTTTGTTGTAGGTGTATTCGGTAGATGAATTAACTCCGGTAAACTCAAAATTGTCTAACTCCAGTTGAATTTCATCATCCTGATTAAGCAAATAAATTTTGATCCATCTGCGTGCCCCATTATCAAATTCACTATCGAATTTATATTTAAAAGAAATACTGATAGAACCGGGTACCTGCAACAGCGGTGTAATGATACCAGAATTTTGGGTAGCATTGGAACTGGTTCCTGAAACCATGGCACCATCACCTTCTATACCAGCATTCCAACCATTTTGATTTACATCAAAATCTGGAAAACTCCAGCAATGACCCTGTAAAAATCCTTTTACCTGGGAAGTACTGATGCTTGTTCGGGCATTAAAGTTTTCAGTTGTCTGGGCAATTGTTGCCAAAGAGATAAACATCCATGCAGATGCCAGGAGAATACAGTTACGTTTCATCGTTTGTAAGTTTCAGAGTGATAAAATAATAATCATGCATTAGGGTGAGAGGTGCTCCACCGGAATTCAGAGGAAGGATAATGCATTGATTAAAGGAGTGCGAAACGATGGTTCTTACTCATGAAACGTATATAGTTATTGGAGTGGCTATAGTAACAAAAATTAAAATAAACAGAATATACTAATTGGTTTGGGATTTGGTAGCAGGAAAATAATTAAGAAATTCCTGTAGGTAGTATTGTCAGAGGTTGGATGAAGTAAAACAAAAGTAATAGGCGTTTTTGTTTAATGCAAGCTTCTTTCCAAATTTATTTTTAAAGGACTTATCCTAATTATAATTGTTTAAATAACAGTTTTTTAGTGATTGCAAACCATTTCGGTTGTAATTTGCAATGTTTTAACTATACTATGTCAGCAATTATAAAGGTATCTCACCTCAGCAAACATTATAAAGAAATAAAGGCAGTGAATGATATTTCATTTACTGTAAATGCCGGCGAAGTTTATGGTTTTCTTGGGCAAAATGGCGCAGGCAAGTCAACAACGATAAGGATGTTGTTAACCTTAATTGCGCCCACCAGCGGAAGTATTGAACTGTTTGGTATGAACCTTCGAACACATCGGAAAGAAATATTGAGGAAAGTGGGTGCCATTATTGAAAGGCCGGATTTATATAAATATCTTACCGCCATTGAAAACCTTTCTCTTTTCGCGCGGATGAGCGGCTGTAAAAAGAATACCGAAGAATTGTTGGCGCAATTAGCAATGGTTGGATTAACAGGAAGGGAATTCAGTAAAGTGAAGACATATTCACAGGGAATGAAACAGCGGTTAGGCCTGGCTGTGGCGTTAATTCATGACCCCCAGTTAATTATTCTGGATGAACCAACCAATGGACTCGATCCGCAGGGAATAGCGGATGTTCGAAACCTCATACTTCATTTAAGTAAGCATTTAGGTAAAACAATCCTGGTTTCTTCTCATTTACTTAATGAAATCGAAATGATTGCCGATCGTATGATTATTATTGATAAAGGCGTTAAAGTGGCAGAAGGATCCGTTAAAGAATTATTTGATCCAACCAGGATGCTGGTAGAAATAGAACTAACAAATCCAGACGAAATCTATCAACAATTAGAAAATAGTAAGTGGAGTAAAAACATTTATAACAGGCGAAATAAAGCGATCGTATTTCAGCTAGATAAAAATCAAGTACCTGAACTGACTTCGGATCTTGTACATATGGGAGCAGGGATAATTTCCTCGCAACCCAAACATTCTTTAGAAGAATATTTTCTTTCCCTGACAACTGCCAATCAACATGTGGACCATTTTACAAATTGAACTGTTTAAAATCTTTAAGCGACCCCGCACCTATATTTCCTTTGCGGCTATTGCGGCTATTGTGTTATTAATTCAACTTGCTCTTTTTGTTGATGGGGAAACTTATATTCAGTTTATGCTGCAGAGTATTGAAAATAATTTTACCGTAGATGGCAAGATTATGCATGGTTACCTGATTTGCTATGTTATTTTGCAAACCCTGCTGATTCATGTACCTCTTTTGATTGCACTCATTGGCGGAGATATGATTGCGGGCGAAGCAAATATGGGTACACTTCGTTTGCTAATAAGTAAACCGATTAGCCGGACTTCATTATTATTGGGAAAATTTACTGCAACGGCTATCTATACTTTGATGCTGCTTTTATGGATGGCTTTTTTGGCTCTTTTCTTTTCAGTATTGGTATTTGGAACCGGCGATTTGATGATTTTTAAAAGCGATCAGATTGTATTAATTAAGAAAGCAGATATTTTATGGCGTTATGTAGCGGCATTTGTTTTTGCGGCTATTGCCATGCTCACGGTAGCGGCGCTTTCTTTTTTTCTTTCCTTATTTGCTGAAAATTCGATTGGCCCGATTGTAACTACCATGAGTGTAATTATTGTTTGTACTATTCTCACCACAATGGATCTGCCCTTGTTTAATGCTATAAAGCCCTTTCTTTTTAGTTCGCATATGCTTGGCTGGAAGGGATTCTTTGATGACCCGGTGAATTATCCAGCCATTATAAAATCAGCCGGCATATTAGTAATTCATATTATAGGTTTTGTTGGAGCGGCGATTTTGGTGTTTAATAAAAAAGATGTGTTGTCGTGAAACTGTAAAATCGCCCGAGGCGATAAAATAAAACTTCGCGGCTGCAAGCCACGAAGAGCAAAAGTAAATTCAATAGATTGCGATTGCTTCTTTTACATTAATAATTTTTTACGAATCAAACTACTGAAGTCTTAAATTCATAAAAAATGCCCCGCTTACACGAGGCCATTTTTTGAAATATCTATTTACTCACAACTTACTTCTATCACTTAACTCCTGACTCCTGTCTTCTAACTCCCGACTTCTATCTCTAACTCCTGACTTCCATCTCCTGTCTCCCGACTCATTTCTTTTCTCAAAATCCCATCTTCGTTACACCAGGAATTGCAATTGGATAGTATCCATCATCGTTAGGTAATACAGGTGGTAAGGCATTCCAATCATAAATTTTTGGATGTAAATCAATACCGCTGTTAATTGCTTTATCCCATTCAACTACTTGTCCACTATACGTTGCCATTCTTCCAAGAATTGAAGTCATGGTACTTTTTGCTCCATTTTCTGCATCCGAAAATTTGTATTCTCCTTTTGCGATCGCTGCGAACAATTCGTCATGCTCGGTTTGATAAGGATTGTTTTCCATTTTGGTATCGTATTGGTACAAAACTTTTCCTTTAGCATCTACAATATTTGCGGCGCCGGCTGCAATTTTTCCTTTGGTTCCAATTAATAATTCATCCACCTTACTCATAGTGCCGGGAATATGACGGCATTGACTGTTGAGTATAGAACCATCTGCATAATGAAATTCAACAAAGTGATGATCAAAAATTTCTCCATGATCTTTCCCTTTCCGAACCTGACGGCCACCCATACCCTGTGCTTTCACCGGATAGCTTCCTTTAAACCAGTTAATCACATCTAAATTATGAATATGCTGTTCTGTAATATGATCGCCGCAGAGCCATACAAAATAATACCAGTTACGCATTTGGTATTCCATTTCTGTTTGATTGAACTTACGCTTATTTACCCAAACCCCGTCGTTGTTCCACCAGGCCTGTGCCGAAGTAATATCGCCAATAAGATCCTTACGTTTGTATAATTCGCGGTAACTATTTTGATAATGGCGTTGCAATCCCACCACAACATTTAATTTTTTTTGCTTGGCAATTTCCGCAGCAGCTAATACTTTTTGAATACCAGCGGGATCCGTGGCTACCGGCTTCTCCATAAAAATATGCTTGCCCTGCTTAACCGCTTCTTCAAAATGAATAGGTCGGAAACCCGGAGGTGTTGTTAATATAACAACATCGGCCAATGCAATTGCTTTAGTGTAGGCATCAAATCCAATAAACTTGCGCTCTTCCGGCACATCCAATTTATCTTTTACATTTCCTTTAAAGCCGGTTGATTCGGAAAGATCATCAGCATTCAATGATTTATAACAGCTATCAATACGGTCGCGGAAAGCATCGGCCATCGCCACCAGCTTTACATTTTGTTTGCTTAGCAGGGCCTGCATAGCGGCACCGGTACCACGCCCGCCGCATCCAACCAAGGCTATTTTAATAACCGTATCGGATCCGGAAAAATAATTGGTTGCATTGGCCATAAAAGGAGCAGCAATAATTCCGCCAGCCAGTAACGAAGTTTGCTTTACAAAGTCTCTGCGGGAAGGTTGTTTGTTTTCCATATGTCAGTTGTTTCGTTTTTATAATTTAAATACTTAAAAGAACATTTCTTGATTTCATGCGCTTTTTTCTATTTATATAGAAAAGCTTTCATCCGCATGTCAATTTCCTAAAAATTTTTGATAAAATACATCTATTTCTTGAGCACCCGGTTGTTGTTGCGGGCGAACCACTCTAAAACCAACGGCCATTGCATCGGTGAGCCACCATTTACTTTTTGGTACCTGCGGATCACGCTTATTCCAGGAGGGTTCTGATTTTGAACGTGCAGCGCAACGTAAACCGTCCGCTTTATTTAAATAACCCCCTCCACGAACAGATCTGGGGTAACGGTTGATTGGAACATTTACAGGGTTTGCCATTCCTTCTGTAAAAGTTTGATAAAACGTTGAATCATATTGGTCGAGGGTCCATTCAGCCACATTACCCAACATATCATATAATCCCCAGGCGTTCGGTTTTTTCTGCATCACTTTTTGATACTTATTTTTACTGTTACCGGCAAACCAGGCATATTGACTTAAATCTTTTTCTTCATCACCAAAATAAAAACTTGTTTCAGTATTGGCCCGGCAGGCATATTCCCATTCCGATTCCGTAGGCAATCGGTAAAAATGACCAGTTTTATTGTATAACCACCGGCAATACATAAGTGCAGTTCGTTGGCTCATACTGTTAACGGGAAATCCTCCTTGCTTGCCCATGCCCCAGCTGAGATCGATGTATTGAGGAGTTGGTCTTGTTACCGCATCTATTTCCGAATTACGACTTGTATTATCATCGTTAAAAAACAAAAGAAATTCATCGTACGTAACTTCATGTTCTCCCATCCAAAAAGGTGCAATGGTAACTTCATGTTGAGTGCCTTCATCGGCCTTTCGTCCTTTTTCAGACTTAGTGCTTCCTTGTTTGAACCGGCCTCCGATGATTGGCACCATATTAAATTTTACCGGGGTGGAGGGTATATCCTGCTCATATTTTATAAAGTCGCTAGTTGTTTGGGCTTTAAGGCTTGAAAAAAAAGAAATTGCCAATAGAAGCGATACGGTTTTTTTCACTGCATTTTTTTGAAAAGGGAAATTAAGTAAATATTATTTTATAGAAGAGGACTTTTAGCCAAAAAAGAAAAACAATTGGATAAAAACTAATCGGATATAAGAATATAGTAATTAACTTGGGTAATAAATTATTATACATGAAGCGTCGTCATTTTATGCAGCAATCCTTGTTGGCAGGTGGATCCCTGATTACTGGTTCTGCCCTTGCCAATGGAATCGTAAACGAAGGAAATCAAGCGATCGCAGAAAAACCATTCCATCTCAACTATGGTATTCATGATGGAATGTTCGAAAATCATGGGGGTAAGGATTTTATTGACCAGATTAAATATGCCTATGAGATGGGTTTTCGTAGTATTGAAGACAATGGTATGATGGGAAGACCAGTAGAGCAGCAAAAAAAAATTGGAGATACCCTGGCGAAATTAGGGATGAGTATGGGTGTTTTTGTAATTACCTCCGATAGCTGGCATTGGAAAACATCATTGACAAGTGGTAAACAGGAATATATTGATAGGATGATAAAAGATTGTAAGGAAGCATTGGAAGTAGCCAAACGTTGCAATGCTACCGTAGCCACTGTTGTTCCGGGAAATTACGAAAGAAGTTTATCCTATGATATGCAAATGGCCAATGTTATAACGGCCTTGCGTAAAGGAAGTACGATATTGGAAAAAGACAAATTAGTAATGGTATTGGAGCCCCTGAGTGATAACCCGGATTTATTTTTACGACATTCCGATCAAACCTATATGATTTGCAAAGCAGTGAATAGCCCGTCTTGTAAAATTTTGTTTGATATGTATCATATGCAACGCAACGAAGGAGATATTGTAAGTAATATTGATAAATGCTGGGATGAGATCAGCTATTTTCAAATTGGTGATAATCCGGGCCGCAACGAACCAACCAGTGGCGAAATGAATTATAAAAATATCTTTAAGCATATTTATAATAAAGGATATAAAGGCATATTAGGTATGGAACACGGAAAAGTGCTGCCAGGTAAGGAAGGAGAATTGGCGTTGATAAAAGCATATCGGGAAAGCGATAGCTTTTTGTAAGAAGAAGATGAATAGTGGGTGCCGATTAATCAAAAAATTAACCGAAGAGAACGCTGAGGTTTTTTTATTATCTCTTTAATCTCTTTTCTCTTTGTTCTCTTTGCTTCGTAGCTGGCACACCGAGGAACGCAAAGGACACCATGAACCGCTGAGAACGCTGAGGTTTTTTTTATTAACTCCTTAATCTCTTTTCTCTTTGTTCTCCTTGCTTCGTAGCTGGCTCACCGAGGAACGCAAAAGACTCCATGGACCGCTGAGAGCGCTGAGGTTTTTTTTATTAACTCTTTAATCTCTTTTCTCTTTGTTCTCCTTGCTTCGAGTTGGCTCACCGAGGAACGCAAAGAACACCATGAACCGCAGAAAACGCTGAGGTTTTTTTACTAACTCTTGTTCTAAATCGTTAAAACTGCCTGAAAGAATCTTTATATGTGCTAATTTGCACGCTGAAATATGAAATATACCTCACTGATTTTTCTTACCACACTGCTTTCGTTTCAATTTCTCTCCGCGCAGGATGCAACTGGCCTTGCTAAAAAAGTGAAAGCCAAATTGGCTACTGTGAATGACTACCAGGCCACCGGTAAAATGAAAACGGATGTTTCGTTTATGAAAATTCCGGAGTCGGAAATTATTGTTTATTATAAGAGGCCCAATCAATTTCGTATCAAAAGACAGGAAGGAATTACGGTTACACCCAAGGGTGGTGTCAGCATCAATCTAAATTCATTATTAGCGGGTGACAATTACACAGCAGTTTATACAGGCCCGGGAACCATTAATGGTATTGCGGTTTCCATCATAAAATTATTACCACTCGAAGAAAACAGCGAGGTAGTGGTTTCTACTTTATATATAAACGAAAAGGAATTACTCATTTATAAAGCTACCAGCACCACCAAAGACAATGGCACTTATGAAATGGAAATGACCTATGGCAAATACAGCAATTGGGGGCTTCCTGATAAAGTTACATTTGTATTTAATACCAAAGATTATAAATTGCCGAAAGGCCTGGCATTCGATTATGATACCGGTTCTAAACCCATTGAACCCAATACACCTAAAAATGGTAAGGGAAAAGTCGAAATTTTGTACTCCGCTTACACAATAAATAAAGGAATTGCTGAAGCAGTTTTTAAATAAGCATAGCTGCCATTTTATCTTCTTTCAATCATCTTCTCTTCGGAAAATACCTAGATTTCTGCAAAAATACGAATAAGTGTTTTTGTGTATTACTGTGAATAATACCATTTAGATTATAGTAAATGTTTCAGTCGTCGAATATTTAATATCCTTTATCGAATATGCGGGAAATAATTATGAGCAAGGGACGTTAACTTATATATTTGTCTCAGAATTTATTCCGAGCACCTAAATCCGAACATATGAAAGCAAGAATCTTTCCCCTATCTGATTCTGTATTTGTTGGCAAGCTGAAACAGCTTATTCCCATTACCTTAATGTTTTTTAGCAGTATGCTAATCGGCCATTCTGGGAAGTCTCAGTGTGGTGTGGGTTATACCGCTGCCCAAATGAACTGGGATAATTTGGATTACCTTATTAATACAGGTAACTACAATCCCTACGTTTCTGCAGCACTTGCATACAGCCAAAATTTTACACTCGGTACCGTGCGAACTACGTTTGCAGTATCAAATTCAATTACTCTTGGTGGTGAAAATGCGACCCATACAGGAGAACTTCTTAATTATACCGGCGACGATGTTCAATTTACACCTACTGTAGGCTTTGTTGCCATTACAATAACTTTCGAAACAGAGGTAACGAATGCAAACTTTACATTGTATGATATAGATCGAAATGCAATTTTTGGTCTCTCTGCAACTAATGCAGCTTCTGTTGCTCAAAATATTGGAGTACTAACCCAACTTGGAACTATACTTGCCGTTGGTGGAACTATTACAAACCCAACTATTACAGCGGGAAATTCCAGTTCAGCAAATAATAGTAATAATGGAAGTGTAACAATATCTGTGGTGGGTCCGGTAAAGACTATAATAATAGCTATTGCCAACCCGGGTACCGATCCAATTTTTTGGTTATCTGATATTAATGGCGGTGTTACGGGTTCATTTCCGAATGCCTATTATAACGTCTCCCAACCGTTTAG
>JBJXDV010000484.1:0-4111 GCA_046153465.1 Chitinophagaceae bacterium | reverse complement strand
TTTGTACGCACGCATCGATCCTGCATTGTAAATATTCAACAAATTACGCGCATCGATCCTTATGAAAAAGACAATCATATTGCCATCTTAAAAAGTGGCGGAAGGGTAAGCGTTAGCAAATCGGGTTATGCTAAATTAAAAGAGGTATTGGGAATATGAAGAAAAAGAAGTGAGAATTACTGATTGGATTGGCTACTATATATAATGCTCGCTTGCATCAAATAAATTCATCGCCATTGTAGTTATTTAAGAATGCCCAAGGCTGGTGAATTATTCAACATTACTTATTTCGTTGCGAAGATTGCGACTCATTACTCACGAATCGTGAAAAATACTTTTTATCGAAGGTTGGTAATTTTCCTTAAATTGGTTGAAAATCTCTTATGCTCAACACCTGCCGTTTATTAGTAGCCACTCTTTTTATTCCATCTTTTTTATTAGCACAAAAACCCACTCAGGTTCCAGCCAATAAACAAGCTATTCTTAATTCGGTTCTAAAACACCAGGATGAATTGATTAAACTTAGTGACCAGGTTTGGGAATATGCAGAAATTGCTATGAAAGAAAAAAAATCTGCTAAGGTATTAGCCGACTATGCAGAAGCGCAGGGATTCAATGTAAAAAGAAATATTGCTGATATACCTACCGCTTTTATTGCCGAATATGGAACTGGTAAACCTATAATTGGAGTATTGGGAGAATTTGATGCACTTCCCGGTTTATCGCAAAAAGCGCAAACTAAAAGAGGAGCATTACAAGAAGGTGCCGCGGGTCATGGTTGCGGGCATAATATGTTTGGCGCTGCAAGTTTAGGAGCAGCCGTTGCAATAAAAGAATTAATAGCAGCGGGAAAACTAAAAGGAACGATTCGTTTTTATGGAACACCCGCTGAGGAAGACCTCGCGGGAAAAGTATATATGGCAAAGGCAGGTGTATTTAATGATCTGGATGTTTGCTTAGACTGGCATCCACATTATGAGAATTTAGCAAACATGCAAAGCTCACAGGCAGTAGTAGACTATACGGTATCTTTTAAGGGGAAAAGTGCCCATGCTGCCGCAGATCCCTGGAATGGAAAAAGTGCATTAGATGCAGCCGAATTATTTAATATCGGTATTAATTTTTTACGTGAACATGTAAAGCCGAGTGTTCGTATGCATTATGTGTATAAAAAAGCTGGTGATGTTCCCAATGTAATTCCGGAAGAAGCCAGTGTATGGATATGGATCCGGGATTCTAAACGTACTGGCGTAGCCGTAGTAGAGGAAAGAATGAAAGAAATTGCAAAGGGCGCCGCATTGATGGCTGGGGTTCAGGTAGAAATGAAACTCAACAACGGTTTGTATGAAATTCTAATTAATGAAACAGGTGCAAAAGTATTGCATGCAAATATGCAATTGGTTGGCCCCATTCAATATACTAAGGAAGAAACAGATTTTGCCAACAGTATTATGAAAGAATATGGCAATGAACAATCGGGAATAGATGGAACAGTAAAGCCACTCGAATTAACAAGGCCTGATCCCGATGGAGGGTCTACCGATGTTGGTGATGTAAGTTATATTGTTCCGGAAATTTCATTAAATGCAACAACTGCTCCTTACAAATCGCCCTGGCATTCCTGGGTTGTGGTGGCTTGTGGTGGAATGAGCATTGGTCATAAAGGAATGTTGTTTGCTGCAAAGAGTTTGGCCACCACAATGGTTGATCTTTTTGAAAATGAAAAATTGCGGGTTGATATCCGTAAAGAATTTGAACAGCGAAAAGGAAAAGAAGTATGGAAAGCATTGATACCTGACGGTCCGCCGCCGGTGCCAAAAGGGATGTAAGATTATTTTTTTGTCGTGATGCCGAAAAAATACAATTGAGGCACTGGTAGGTTTACGCGTTGAAACTATCTTTTTCGCATTGCAATTTATTAGTTTGTCATGCTTCCTGCCCTATCCAAACAGCACCGCCAATACTATTTCGATTTGCGCCTGTAACAGATGATAGCGCATTATATTCTTCGCGCCAGCGCAATACACCAATCAATGCCATAACAATTGCTTCCTTATAATCAATCAATTCTTTTTCGGGCACAATTAATTCGATATTCAGTTGATTTAATAAGTTTTTCAACCGTTCAATTAAAAATAGATTGTGTGCTCCTCCACCAGTTATCAATAGTCGTGAGCCCGAAGCCGGGAGCCGGGAGCCAGCTTTTTGGTTTTCAATAGCATTCCTAACCTGGATGGCTATATGTTCAACATAAGTTGAGAGACTATCTTGAACATTGTATGCCGCATTCTTTATAAGTTTATAAACGATATCTGTTCCAAAATCATTAGATAGCGATTTGGGATATGGCTGCTTGTAATACTCTAAAGAATTTAAATGAACTAATAATTCCTCCTGTACATTCCCTGTTGCTGCAATCGCTCCATTCTCGTCAAACTCTTTTCCAGTTTCATTTGCTAATAAATTCAATACACGGTTAGCGGCACAAATATCGAAGGCAATCGTTGTTGAAGCTTCGTTCATGGATATATTAGCGATGCCACCAATATTCAACAGGAGTTTGTATTCGGGCCATAACAATTTCTCACCGATGGGTACAATGGGCGCTCCTTGTCCGCCTAAGGCAATATCCATTCCCCTTAAATCACTCACCACATTAACTCCTGTAATTGCTGCAATGGCCGCTCCATCTCCCAATTGTGCCGTCATTTTTTTCGCTGGTACATGAAAGGTAGTATGGCCATGAGAAGCGATTAATTGTATTTGGTAGGGCAATTGGTTTGCTTCCACAAATCGATTTACTTCTCTACCAATATAATGACCATATTCGCAGTGTAATAATTGGTAGTTGAAGGCAGATAGATTGATGGCCGAGCCTAATTTTGTTTTCCATTCCAAATTATAGGGATAACAGTCTGCTGCCTTTACACTATAAACCCATTTACCAGCTACTTCCTGGAATTCAACCAATGCCATGTCCAGTCCATCCAATGAACTGCCGCTCATAATACCCAATGCCCGGTATACCATACTATTTATATTTCAGATTTCAGATTTGAGATGATAGATTTGTCTTTCAAAGTTCCTGTTTGCTTTTCCAAAAACCAAAACAGTCATTATGGTTATTAATTTAAGCGAGCAATATTCGCTGTTGAGTGATTGGATTGCTGAAATGAGGGATATGGAAATCCAGTGTGACCGAATGCGATTCCGTAGAAACCTGGAACGCATAGGGGAAGTGGCGGCTTATGAAATAAGCAAACAAATGGCTACGGAAATAAGAGAAATTCAAACGCCGCTTGGAATTTCTGTATCCAACGTATTAAAAAATCAACCGGTATTGGCTACCATTTTACGCGCGGGGTTGCCACTGCACCAGGGCTTATTAAATTATTTTGATAAAGCGGATAATGCTTTTATTTCAGCGTATCGCAAACACCACCGGGACGGCAGTTTTGAAATTAGTCTTGATTATGTGTCCTGCCCCGATTTGGAGGGTCGTACTGTAATTGTTTCCGACCCAATGCTTGCAACGGGATCTTCGTTGGTAAAAACCTTACATTTTTTAAAAGACGAAGGTAAACCAGCTAAAATACATATTGTTACTGCAATCGCTTGTTCAGTTGGTATTGAATATGTTTTACGGGAAGAACCGCAGGCAACTATATGGTGCGGCGCTGTTGATGAAGAAATTACGGCCAAAGGATATATCGTTCCCGGATTGGGAGATGCGGGCGATTTAGCTTATGGAACAAAAGTACAGATCTAGAAACCCAATCATTATCTAGCACGTATTATAAATTAAACCAAAATATTTAAACGGTTTGATTCAGCATTTTTTGTATTTTGCTTGTCATAATATGCACCAACTATAGTGGATGAGAATATTTAGCTTTTTTATATTTTTTTGCCTGATTCTTTCAACAGTTAAAGCACAGGACCCGAACTTCTCACAGTTTTTCGTTTCCCCGCTTACATTAAACCCGGCACTAACCGGAAAATTCAATGGTGATTTTCGTATTGCTGGTAATTATCGAGATCAATGGCCCTCAATAAGTAAAGCATTTATTACTTCAACCGTATCGCTGGATGGACCCATACTAAGAGGCAA
>JBJXDV010000483.1:0-3099 GCA_046153465.1 Chitinophagaceae bacterium | reverse complement strand
GATACTTTAAGTACCGAATTTGCCTTTTATAATTTTAACGCCGCAAATGCTAACCTGGTAAGCAGAGTTCCCGCTAATAATTATCTAACGCTGCTCAATAATGGAAATGCGAATGACGATAAAATTTATCTCCAAACTTCCCCGGGATCCTTTGCAACGGTTCTTATTCCTGGGCTAAAAGGTCTTTCAAACAGGATTGTGCATCGTGCTGAATTAATTTTTGAAACCCTTCCTTCGCTGGAAGAAACCAGATATACCAAACCGCAAGCCCTTTTCCTCGATATTGAGGATACACTCAATAAGAGGTTTGCTACCGTACCGATTGATTTCAGTTTTGCAAATGATTTTCTTACACTTTTTGGGGGCCAGATTAAAAACAATGTGTACGCTTTTAATTTATCAAGATACGTTCAGGGAATTGTTACCCGCAAACAAAAAGTTTATCCAATGCGTATCTATGCTCCATATGTTACTAAAACAAGTGATTTTGCTACCGGCTTGATTCCTACTGGAATTCAAGTTAATAAGCCAATTGCCGCCGGCAGGGTAGTGCTTACGGGTGGTAGCTATAATACTATCCCCTCTAAAAAAGCCAGACTGAGGATTATTTATTCGAAAATTTAGGAATTGAGCCGCTGACTATTATCTTTGCGACCTGAATAATTCAGAAATCATAAATCTGCATTTAAAATTTTATTATGCCTTATTTATTTACTTCAGAAAGTGTTTCCGAGGGTCATCCGGATAAAGTGGCCGATCAGATATCAGATGCTTTAATTGATAATTTTCTTGCCTACGATGCTCAATCGAAAGTAGCTTGTGAAACACTGGTTACAACCGGGCAAGTTGTGTTGGCAGGTGAAGTAAAATCAAAAACATATCTGGATGTTCAACAGATTGCCCGCGAAGTAATTCGTCAGATTGGTTATACCAAAGCTGAATATATGTTTGAAGCGAACTCCTGCGGTATCTTTTCTGCTATTCATGAACAAAGTGCCGATATCAACCGAGGTGTTGATCGTTCTGTAAAAAAATTGAGTTTCGAAGCTAAAGCGAATGCACAAGGAGCGGGTGATCAGGGTATGATGTTTGGCTATGCTACCAAAGAAACAGATAACTATATGCCGCTGGCGTTAGATTTGGCACATAAAATTTTGCAAGAGTTATCTAAAACACGCAGAGCAGGAAAAGATCTTACTTATTTGCGCCCCGATGCAAAGAGCCAGGTAACTATTGAATATAACGACAACAACGAACCAATTCGAATAGATACGATTGTAGTTTCTACCCAGCATGATGATTTTGATAGTGATAAAAAAATGCTGGATCAAATTCGCAAGGATATTATCAATGTTATTATCCCTCGGGTAAAAAAACAATTGAAGACTTCCATTCAGAAGTTGTTTGATGAAAAGATTACCTATCATATTAATCCCACAGGCAAATTTGTGATTGGTGGCCCGCATGGAGATACTGGTTTAACAGGTCGTAAAATTATTGTTGATACCTATGGCGGTAAAGGGGCACATGGTGGTGGAGCGTTTAGTGGAAAAGATCCTTCTAAAGTAGATCGTTCTGCGGCTTATGCTACTCGTCATATCGCAAAAAATTTGGTGGCTGCCGGAGTATGTGATGAAGTACTTGTTCAGGTTTCTTATGCGATTGGAGTAGCTAAACCTTGCGGGTTGTTTTTAGATACCTATGGAACTGCAAAAGTAGATTTGAATGATGGAGAAATTGCTCGTAAAGTGGAGAAGATTTTTGATCTAAGGCCCTATGCCATTGAACAGCGCCTGAAATTGCGTAACCCAATTTATTCTGAAACGGCTGCTTATGGACATATGGGCCGCGAACCAAAAGTAGTTACTAAAATATTTAATAAAGGAAAAGAAAATGAAAAAAAGGTTGAAGTAGAATTGTTCACCTGGGAAAAATTGGATTATGTTGATAAGGTAAAAAAAGCCTTTGGAATTAAATAGATCATTGTCTTTTTATTAAAATAACTATCCCGCCATTGGCGGGATTTTTTACTTTCGACAGATGAAAGATGAAAAATCAAATCCCTGGCAGGTAAAAGCAGCAACAACAATTTATTCAAATCCCTGGATAGAACTCACAGAATACAAGGTGATCAATCCTTCGGGTGGTGACGGTATATATGGTAAAGTACATTTTAAGAATCTGGCAATAGGAATAATTCCGATGGATGAGGCCCTGAATATTTGGTTAGTAGGACAATATCGTTTTGTGCTTAATGAATACAGTTGGGAAATTCCTGAAGGGGGGGGCGCAATGAATACAGAGCCGTTGGAATCTGCTAAAAGAGA
The DNA here is from genome assembly GCA_046153465.1 of Chitinophagaceae bacterium. GTDB lineage: Bacteria > Bacteroidota > Bacteroidia > Chitinophagales > Chitinophagaceae > Endoryza. The sequence goes on along the minus strand of JBJXDV010000483.1, from coordinate 772 downwards.
ATTACTCGAAGAAACGGGATTGATTGCCCGCGAATGGAAACCGATTCTGGAAATGCACTTGTCCAATTCCGTAAGTGATGAACATGCTATCGTTTTTCTTGCCCGTAATCTTGAACAACATACGGCTGCTCCTGAGGACACGGAGCAATTGCTGATAAAAAAAATTCCTTTTGAAGAAGCCTATAAAATGGTGGATGAAGGAAAGATAACAGATGCAATTACAGTTGCAGCAATATTCAAATTAAAATTAATGCTGATAAATGGACAGATATCCTCATAATCCTGCACCCAAAAAAACTGGGTTGATTATTGGTCGCCAACCATTAATCGAAGCAATTGAATCGGGTCGGGCAATTGATAAAATTTTATTTCAGCAAAATGTAAACGGAGAATCGATTGGCGAAATCCGAAAACTCGCCAGACAAAATAATATTCCAATTCAACAAGTGCCTCCTGAAAAATTAAATGCATTATCAAGGTCCAATCACCAAGGTGTAATCGCTTTTGCTGCTTTAGTTCAATATATGGATCTTCAGCAGGTAATCGATCACGTTACAGGTGAGGGAAAGGTACCGTTGTTTATAATGTTGGATGGGGTTACGGATGTTAGGAATATTGGGGGTATTGCAAGAACAGCCGTTTGCTGTGGAGCTCAAGCTATCATTATACCCGATAAAGGAGTTGGGGCATTGAATGAAGAAGCATTAAAATCTTCCGCCGGCGCATTGGAAAAAATAAATATTTGCCGGGTAAACAGTTTAATGAAAGCAGT
>JBJXDV010000482.1:0-11311 GCA_046153465.1 Chitinophagaceae bacterium | reverse complement strand
AACGAAAAGCATATGGATGAGGCGAACATTTGCCCTAGATGAAAAACAATTGAAATCAATTCAACTACGAAATCTCCATTTGCAATTACGGCACGATGATGATGTGGAAGTATATTTAAATGAAGAGCTTATTTACAGTTGTAAAAATTGTTATGTCTCGAGTTTAAAACAATATCCTTTGTCATCATTAATTAAAAAGAAATTGAAAAGTGGAAAAAATACACTGGCATTGCACTGTATTAATCCGGCCGGTTATTCATGGCTGGATGCAGGGTTGGCAACGCAGGATCAAATCAATGTAATTACTGCCGCAGTGCAAAAATCAGTTGTAATGACAGCTACCCAAACTACCTATGTATTTGAATGCAATGGGGTAGGTATTGAAGTAAATTTCCTTTCACCGTTGCTAATCAATGATCTGGCATTGTTGAGCCGGCCTGTTTCCTATATCAATTTAAATATCAGCTCAACCGATGCTAAAAAACATAAGGCTGAAGTATATTTTGGTGTATCCACCAATCTCGCAAAAAATGAAAAGAAGCAGCGCATTAATATGGAGATTATAAATGTTGATGGCTATGAATATGCAAAAGCCGGTGTAATTGATCAGCACATACTCGCAAAAAAAGGCGATGATGTACGAATCGATTGGGGTCATTTGTATATGACGTCTACAAGCCCGGTTTTGAACTATCAAATAATACATCGAGAAGTTCTTTATGATAATTTGAAAAACGGAAAGTTTAATCATGAAAAATATAAAAGCTCCGAAGTAGATGAAGGAATGATAGGCGCAACCTTCAGTATTGATGAAATAACGAATAAACCATTTGAAAAAACCTATTTATTAGCATACGATGATATCTACTCCCTGCAATACTTTAATCAAAACCGAAGGGCATGGTGGGCACTAGAAGGAAAAACAATAGAACAGGAAATGCAGGAGGCCATACATGATTATAATTCAATTAAAGAACGATGCAGGCATTTTGATTCGGAAATGTACAATGATGCGTTGAAAGCAGGAGGAGAGGAATATGCTAAACTCTGTATAATGGCTTATCGCCAATCAATAGCTGCACATAAACTTACTAAGAGCCCGGAAGGCGAAATTCTATTTCTTTCTAAAGAAAATTTCAGTAACGGTTCCATTAATACGGTAGATGTAACCTATCCCTCAGCACCTTTATACCTTGCTTACAATCCTGATTTGTTAAAAGGAATGTTGAACGGTATCTTTTATTACAGTGAAAGTGGAAAATGGACGAAGCCTTTTCCTGCTCATGATTTGGGAACCTATCCCATTGCTAACGGTCAAACATACTCTGAAGACATGCCCGTGGAGGAAGCTGGCAATATGGTCATTCTAACAGCAGCTATTTGTAAAGCAGAAAAAAATGCAGCCTATGGCTTGAAACATTGGAACTCGCTCAGCACCTGGGTGGAGTTTTTAGTAAAGGACGGATTCGATCCAGCAAATCAATTATGCACCGATGATTTTGCAGGCCATCTTGCCCGCAATGTTAACTTATCGATGAAGGCGATCGTTGGCATTGCTTCCTATGCACAAATGGCGAATTCACTTGGAAAAAAGGAGATTGCCGATAAATATCTTGCAATTGCAAAAGATTATGCCGTTAAATGGATGACGATGGCTGATGAAGGCGATCATTACGCACTTACATTTGATAAAGGAGGAACCTGGAGCCAGAAATATAATTTAGTATGGGATAAAGTACTTGGACTTGATTTATTCCCGCCATCTGTATATGATAAAGAAATAGCTTACTATCTTACCAAACAAAATAAATTCGGATTGCCACTTGATAGCAGGAAAACCTATACAAAAAATGATTGGATAGTATGGACCGCTACCTTAGCAAAAAATCAAAAAGATTTTGAAGCGTTGGTTACACCTGTGTATAAATTTGCCACGGAAACACCTACACGAGTTCCACTAAGTGATTGGCATGAAACAACAAACGGAAAGCAGGTTGGTTTTCAGGCTCGATCAGTCGTTGGGGGATATTTTATCAAATTACTAGACTATAAATGGAAAAATCGATAATATGAAATATTCGATATCACTTTGGATGATAGGTTTTTCGATATTATTTTATCGATGTAGCCCTGCATCCAATCAAACAACTGTTTCGCTGATGAAGAGTTTGGACAATAGCTTATCCAGTATTAATTATGTAAATAATAAAACGCCATTACAATCTTTGTATTTTTATAAACTACCCGTTGGAACCATTAAGCCAGCAAGTTGGATAGGCAAGTTAATAGAATTACAGAGTGAAGGGTTAGCCGGTCGCCTAGCAGAAATTAGTGTATGGTTAGGGAAAGACAGCAGTGCCTGGTTAAGCAATGATGGAAAAGGAAAATATGGCTGGGAAGAATTGCCTTACTGGTTGAAAGGCTATGCAAATATGGGTTATGTGCTCGGTAAAAAGCAAATGATTGACGAATCGAAAATTTGGTTAGAAGGTGCTTTCAATAGCCAACGACCCAATGGAGATTTTGGGCCGATCGTTTATCGGCATGGTGAACGCGACCTATGGGCAAACATGTTAATGCTCTTTTGTATGCAGTCGTATTTTGAATATTCAAATGACGAACGGGTAATCAACCTAATGACAAATTATTTCAAATGGCAGCAGACGATCCCGGATAGTTTGTTCTTAAAAGATTATTGGGAAAATAGCAGGGGGGGAGATAATCTATATAGTGTTTATTGGTTGTATAATCACACGGGTGATCAATCCTTACTATCGTTGGCCGATAAAATTCATCGTAATACTGCTAACTGGAAACAGGATAGCACTCTTCCAAATTGGCATAATGTTAATGTGGCCCAATGTTTCCGCGAGCCAGCTACCTACTATTTGCAAACGCATAATCCGGCTGATCTAACGGCAACCTATACTAATTTCGAATTAATTCGCACAAAATATGGGCAAGTACCCGGAGGTATGTTTGGTAGTGATGAAAACGCACGGGAAGGATATACCGATCCCAGGCAATGTGTAGAAACCTGTGGTATGGTGGAACAAATGGCTTCTGATGAAATGTTACTTCGATTTACAGGAGATAGTAAATGGGCAGAGAATTGTGAAGATGTTGCATTCAATACTTTTCCTGCATCTTTTATGCCCGATCAAAAATCCTTGCGGTATTTAACGGCTCCCAATATGGTAGTAAGCGACAGCAAAGATCATTCACCAGGCATTGATAATAGTGGACCTTTCCTAATGATGAATCCTTTTAGCAGTCGCTGTTGCCAGCACAATCATACCAGTGGATGGGTTTATTATGCAGAACATCTGAATATGGCCACTCCGGATAATGGAGTAGCCGCCATTTTTTATAGTAGTAGTGAAACCACACTCAAAGTAGGCAACGGCGAATCAATAACATTGAAAGAAACAACGAACTATCCTTTTGAAGAAGACATAACGTTTACGATTAGTGCAACAAAAGAAGTTTCATTTCCCTTCTATTTACGCATACCTTCCTGGAGTGGTGCTATCACACTTTTAGTAAATGGCGAAAATTATCCCGTAGCAGAAGCTGGTGGGAAATATATAAAAATAACCAGGCAATGGAAGGAAGGGGATAGTATTAAACTTAAACTTCCAATGAACCTAACCATGCGTACCTGGGGTCTGAATAAGAATAGTGTCAGTTTAAACTATGGACCTTTAACCTATTCATTAAAAATAAAAGAAGAGTATCGGCAAGTGGATAGTAAGAAAACCGCGCAAGGAGATGCTAAATGGCAGGAACATGCGAACCCCGCTGAATGGCCCTCTTTTGAAATTCATCCAGCTTCTTCCTGGAATTATGCATTGCTGGTGGATGGCAAAAACTGGAAGGATAATTTCACCGTAAAAAAGAAAGATTGGCCCACCGATAACAATCCGTTTACCAATGAATCTGCACCAATAGAAATTATAGCCAAAGGCAAAAAACTTCCGGCTTGGACGGTTGATCAATATGGTTTGTGTGCAGTATTACCGCAAAGCCCTGTAATCAGTAACGAACCCATTGAACAAATAACACTAATACCAATGGGCGCTGCGCGATTGCGTATCGCTTCTTTTCCTTTAATTACTAAATAGAAGTAATCTATGAAACGAACAGTACTGCTCCTGATTCTTCTTTATTTCACTTGTATATCTTTTTCTCAACCTATATGGACAAAAGAAAAGGCGAACAGTTGGTATAAAAAGCAACCTTGGTTTGTTGGAGCAAATTTTTTACCAAGTTCTGCGATTAACCAATTGGAAATGTGGCAGGCTGAAAGTTTTGATGCGGCTACTATTGATCGTGAGCTTGGATGGGCCGCAGCTATTGGAATGAATATAATGAGAGTTTATTTGCATGACCTCGCCTGGAAGGCAGATGCAACAGGATATAAAAAACGAATGAGTGAGTTCCTAACTATTGCATCGAAACACCATATTAAAATCCTCTTCACCATTTTTGATGATTGCTGGAACCCGGATGCAGCCATTGGTAAACAACCCGATCCTAAACCAGGTATTCATAATAGCGGTTGGGTTCGAAGCCCCAATAAAGCAACACACGATGATTCTGCTCAATGGGAATATCTTGAATTATATGTAAAAGATATTCTTACAACGTTTAAAAGTGATAAGCGAATTGTACTTTGGGACCTGTACAATGAGCCCGGTAATAGCGGCTATGAACAGAACTCGTTGCCTTTATTAAAAAAAATAGTTCAATGGGCATGGGCTGTTCGTCCATCGCAACCATTGTCAGTAGGTATTTGGTACGATAACAAAGAGCTAAACGAATTCCAGGCAGCTAATTCAGATGTAATTACATTTCATAATTATGGAAATGCAGAAAGCCTGGAGAAACAAATAAAGGAGTTAATGCTGTTGGGCAAACCTTTAATCTGTACCGAATATATGGCTCGTACACGTGATAGCAAATTTCAAACTCATTTACCAATTTTTAAAAAATATAAAGTAGCAGCTATCAATTGGGGATTGGTAGCCGGGAAAAGCAATACCATTTATCAATGGAGTACACCGATACCCGATGGAAGTGAGCCACCAATTTGGTTTCACGATGTATTTCGAAAAGATGGTACCCCTTATGATAAAATAGAGATAGAAGCTATTAAAAAGTTAACCACGAAAAAATGAGAATGAAGTCTTCTTTTATAATATGTCTATCGCTTTTGATAATTTATACTTCATTTTCCCAGTCATATGTACCTGAGAAAAAAAATAATAAAGTAAAAATAAACCCTGTTGTTCCTATTAAAGCCTATGCTTTTAATTTGCGCGATGTAAAGTTGCTCAATAGCCCTTTTACCAATGCTATGAGTAAAGACAGTGCCTATTTAATGTTATTAAAGCCAGATCGCTTATTATACCGGTTTTATAAGCATGCCGGTCTACCAGTTAAAGATTCAATTTATGGAGGCTGGGAGAGCGAGGGATTATCGGGTCATACTTTAGGTCATTATCTTTCTGCTGTATCCATGATGTATATTTCTACTGGTAATCAATCTTTCAAAACTAAAATTGATTATGTAGTAAATGAATTGGATCGTTGTCAAAAGGCCAGGGAAACCGGATATATTGGAGCCATTCCCAAAGAGGATTCAATTTTCGGAAACCTCGCAAAGGGAAAAATCAGAACAAGTGGCTTCGATATGAATGGCGGATGGAGTCCCTGGTATACGGTGCATAAACTGATGGCGGGTTTGGTTGATGCCTTTTTATATGCAGATAATAAGCAGGCTTTAAAAATAGTAACGGGTATGGCTGACTGGACTTACAGTACCATTAATCATTTAAATGATTCACTTCGATTAAAAATGCTGGATTGTGAATATGGGGGTATGAGTGAAGTATTGGCGAATATTTATTCTATTACCGGAAATAAAAAGTATTTGGATTTATCTTATAAATTTTATGATGAGTTTGTAATGGGAAAGCTTGCACTACGCATCGATCCACTACCGGGTAAACATAGTAACACCAATGTTCCTAAAGCAATCGGCAGTGCAAGGCAATTTGAACTTACCGGAAATGAACGTGATAAAACAATTGCAGGCTTTTTTTGGGAAACAATGGTAAAACATCACAGTTATGTAATTGGTGGAAATAGTAATTATGAATATTGTGGTCAGGCCGATTCTTTGAACGATCGGCTAAGTGATAATACCTGCGAAACCTGCAATACCTATAATATGCTGAAGTTAACAAGGCATTTATTTGCGTTGCAGCCTTCCGCTGAATTAATGGACTATTATGAAAAAGGTTTGTACAATCATATACTTGCTTCTCAAAATCCAACCAATGGAATGATGTGTTATTTTGTTCCGTTACGTATGGGTACCCAAAAGCAATTCAGCGATTCGTTTAATACATTTACCTGCTGCATTGGAAGCGGAATTGAAAACCATAGTAAATATGCTGAAAGTATTTACAGCGAAGGTTCTGATGGAAGTTTATTTATAAATCTTTTTATCCCTTCCAAACTCAATTGGAAAACGAAAGGAATAACAATTCGGCAAGAAACAGATTTTCCCGCTGATGATAAAATTCGTTTTGTTATTCAAACGCCCGATATCAAAGAACTTACCCTTCGTATTCGAAAGCCTGCATGGGCAACTAAAGGAGCGACGGTAAGTATTAATGGTAAAGCGATTGCTTATACCTATGATGATTATGGGTATATATTGGTTACGGATAAATTTAAGATGAATGATATCGTTCTTATAACTACTCCAATGGAGTTATATACTGAAGCGATGCCCGATAACTCCAATCGCATTGCATTTAAATACGGGCCGCTGGTGTTGGCTGGCCTTTTAGGAAAAGAGCGACCTGATCCTGTTATTGGTACTCCTGTTTTACTAACGAATAAACGAAAAGTAAATGATTGGATACATACTACTTCTCAGCCATTGCAATTTGAAATGAAAGGAGTTGGTAAACCATTCGATGTAACATTGATTCCTTTTTATAAAACATACGATCAATATTATAGTGTGTATTGGGATTATTTTACACCAGAGGATTGGAAAAAACTTCAGTTAGATTATGAAGCCGATAAAAAAAGAATACAGTCGATTGAAGACAGAACCATTGATAATTTCCGTATTGGTGAAATGCAACCCGAAAGAGATCATAATTTAAAAGCCAGCGAACAATCTTATGTTGATGATGCATTGGGGAGAAAAGGCAGGGAATGCAGGCGAAACAATTATTTTTCTTTTGTTATGAAACTTGAACAAGGTGTTGAAGCAGGGTTATTGTTTACGTATATTGGCGACGACAAAGATCGGAAATGGGATTTGCTGATCGACGGCGTAAAAATTCAAACGATTGAGTGGAACGGAGGTAAGACAGGTAAATTTTATGATATCGAATACGCCCTGCCGGCAGAATTATTGCAAGGCAAATCGAACATTACGGTAAGGGTAGAAGCAAATTATGGAAAAACAGCAGGAAGAATTTTTGGAGCAAGGATAGTTCGAAAAGCTTCTTAAATCACGCTGAATATCTCGCTGTCTTAGTATTATTGAAAGGGTTAAGAAATTCACTGACCATAAAAGTTAAAATATCATCTAGTTATTAAACAATAAACTACAAACAATAAATCACAAAGTATTAAATGGGTAAAGTAATTGTAATTGGAGGAGGCATCATTGGTTTAAGCACGGCCTACTATTTAAATAAAAGCGGATGGGATGTGACGGTATTAGAAAAAGGAGATTTTAGCGATAACTGTTCCTATGGAAATTGCGGCTATATCTGCCCAAGTCATTTTATTCCCTTAGCAACGCCCGGTATTGTGAAGCAGGGTTTAAAATGGATGTGGAATTCTAAAAGTCCCTTCTATGTTCAACCGCGTTTAGATTGGAATCTTATAAATTGGGGTTTAAAGTTTATACGAATTGCTACACCAAAACATGTTGCGTCGTCTGCAGTACCATTGCGGGATATTGCGATGATCAGTCAGCGAGAATATGTTGAATGGACCAAGCTGCCCGACTTTAATTTTTCGTATGAGCATAAGGGATTGTTAGAAATATTTCAAACACCCAAGGGTGCCGAACATGCCCTTCATACGGTAGAATCAGCATTGTCACTTGGATTAAATGATACAAAACTATTAAGCAAGGCAGAACTGGATGCATTGGAACCTCATACACGCATCAATGGACTAGGCGCCATACTATTTAATTGTGATGCCCATTGTTATCCAAATAAATTAATGAGCAACCTGATCGTATACCTTGAAAAAAAGGGTGTTCATATGCAGCGCAATGAACCGGTAACAGGTTTTGAAAAGAATGGTAATAAGATTAGTAAGGTTTTTACTACCGTTGGTAGTAATGGAAATGAAAAAGAATATGCAGGAGATGAAGTAGTGATTGCTACAGGTTCCTGGGGTAGGGAAACGGCTGCGTTATTGGATGTAAAAATTCCGCTGATGCCTGGCCGTGGGTATTCTATTACCTTAGAAAATTCTCCGTACAAAGTAAATTACCCAGCTGTACTCATAGAAGGCAGGGCCGCTATTACGCCTATGGATGGCAATAAAATTCGTTTTGGTGGAACAATGGAGATTACTTCCCACAAAACCCCTCCGCGTATGAACAGGGTAAAGGGTATTTTGGATGCGGTAAAACGATTCTATCCCGATTTTGACGTGCCCATGCCTACCATCGATAAAATTTGGTATGGGTATCGTCCATGTTCAGCCGATGGGTTACCATATATTGGCCGAACAAAAAAAATTGATAATGTTGTACTGGCAACGGGGCACTCTATGATTGGATTAAGTTTAGGTGCGGGTACTGGAAAATTAGTAAGTGAATTAATAAATAATCAGCCTTCTAGTATGAATCTTAAACCATTTTCGGTAGAACGATTCGCGTGATGGTTGAATTAATTTATATATTTTTCACAGGTATTTTGGCATATCTTTCTTTTTTAAAACCAATTGAAACTTAATTGTATGAAAAAGATTTTTTTCCTTCTTCTTACTATTCTATTTATTACAATAGGCTATGCACAAAGTGTAGGCATTGGTACAATAAACCCAGATGCTTCTGCTAAGTTGGACATAAGCTCCGATAAAACTGGCGTATTGGTTCCAAGAATGACTACCATAGATCGTAATCGAATTGTAAATCCGGCAAAAGGCCTTCTGGTGTTTGATTCCACAACAAATAATTTTTGGTTTTTTAATGGCAATGCGTGGAACCAAATGCAGTATAGTAACAATGTACGTTTTGGATTTGATTTGCAGCAAAATTCTACATTGTCTGCTGCCTATAATATTCCATTTGTAAATAATTATAATCTTGATCCTTTAGCAATAACGCTTACTAATGCTACTACCTTAACAATTGTTCAGCAAGGCCTCTATCATTTCGGCTTGCTTGGTTTAAAGCATAATGAAAATGCGGCCAGTGCAACGGCTACAAGCGGTCAGTATAATTTATCAATTACGATAAATGGAAAACAATACCAGATCATAGTAAACGGTGTTCAGGTAGGTTCATCCTCAAGCTGGAGTTTTGGCAGCACGGCACTTTCTTTTGATTTATTTGTACCAGCTAACGCTGCCTTAACTATTAATGCTACCACTACTTTTAATAGTGGCTTTATAAAATCAGATACTGGTCATTTCTTTGGATATTTAATCAGCGAATGATTGATCACTGTTTTAAACAGGTTTATGAAAATCTCCAGCTAAATTGAGAAAAAACCTTTACTATTTTCTAACAAGCGCACTGTATTATTTCGCGCTCTTATCCGTAGCTTTATAAAAATTTACCAATGAAAAAATTAGCTTTTATAGTCATTGCCCTTTTTTCTACTACTATTTTATTTGCACAACAACATAGTCTTGTTAAATTATGGGAAACGGATTCGTTATTGAAGGTTCCTGAATCGGTTTTGCCCGATTTTAAAAACAAGGTGTTGTATGTTGCTAATATCGACGGTACAGATCCATGGGGGAAAGATGGTAAAGGTTCAATTGCCAAAGTAGGATTGGATGGAAAAATTATTTCTGTAGAATGGGTTCGCGGTCTGAATGCTCCAAAAGGCATGGGAAAATTTAAGAACAATCTCTATGTGGCAGATCTAACCGAAGTGGTTGTTATTGATATTCAAAAAGGTGAAATCGTCAACCGAATACCTGTTCCAAATGCTGAGGGTTTGAATGATATAACCATCGATCCAAAAGGAACGATTTATGTTTCCGATTCAAAAGCGAAAAGAATTTATATGATAAAGGGCAAAAGCGCCAATCCTTATGTGGAGGGGTTACAGGGCCCCAATGGTGTGTTATGGTATAAAGAAAGTTTGTATGTGCTGGATAAAGGAGGTTTATATAAAGTAGAATTCGACCGAAAACTTACAAAATTAGCAGATGGTATGGAAGGTGGTACTGATGGAGTAGAAGCAGTATATAATAAAGAATTCATAGTATCCTGTTGGGCCGGTGTTATTTACTATGTGAATGCCGATGGTACCAAAGATCTTTTACTCGATACCAGAAATGAAAAAAGAAATACTGCTGATTTTGGGTACGACGCAGCGCTACGGATTCTTTTTGTTCCTACATTTTGGAAAAATACGGTGGTTGCGTATAAGCTGAAGTAAAAATAAATAGGGAGTGTATTTTATCATACACTTAGCAAATCCTTTTCTTAATTTAGGGGAATAATTTTTTGCATGAACTTTAGTTTTACCAATTTATCATATAAACAAACGGGTTTTTTTTCTTCCATTGTTATTGATTATTTAGATCAATCACCAAAGCTCCGACCTTTTTATGATCAACCTGGTTCGAAACAAGGAATCGAAGAGTTGATTAAAGCCCGCCAGGGTAACAGTGTAAACAGAACGGTATTAGTTGAACATTTGAATAACCAATACAAATCGATTTCCACTTCTACTAAAGTGTCGCAGAACATTATTTCGTTAAAAGAAAAGAATTCGTTTACGATTACTACTGCGCATCAACCTGCACTATTTACGGGTACGCTCTATTTCATCTATAAAATTATTCATGCGATTAAATTGGCGGATCAGCTAAATACGGAATATCCTGCCAATCATTTTGTACCCGTATACTGGATGGGAAGTGAAGATGCTGATTTGGACGAGTTAGGAAAATTTTATTTGAGCGGAGAAAAAATTGTTTGGGATACCAAACAAACTGGCGCTGTTGGCAAAATGAATACCAAGGGGCTTGATAAATTAATTAATCGAATTGATGGTGAATTATCAGTATTTCC
>JBJXDV010000481.1:0-12856 GCA_046153465.1 Chitinophagaceae bacterium | reverse complement strand
CCTTTCCTCCTTTCGCTTTCATGGAATAGGCAAAATTTCTTGCCATTACGAGGTAGGTTGAATCGTTTAATGTTGTTAATGCCTGTAAGGGTGTATTGGTTCTGATTCGCCTCGTAATACAAACCTCCCGTGCTCCTCCGTCAAATGTCATCATGGAGGGATAAGGAGCCGTTCTTTTCCAATAAGTATACAACGCCCTTCGAAATTGATCCTCACCGGTGCTCATCGTCCAGCTATCACCGTTATACGGAGAACGCCAGATACCATCTGGCTGAAAAGGCATTACACTTTTTCCATACATTTTATGGCTCAATAAATTGCTAACTGAAAGTGCCTGATCTCTTAATTGTTCTGCAGACAATCGAACCCTCAGGCCACGTGCATATAACTTATTAAACGGATCCTTCTGCAATAATTCTTCATTAGCCTTTGAATGCTGCCGATAGGTAGCCGATAACACCATTTCCTTTAAAAGTTTTTTTACACTCCAGTTATAATCATTCATAAATTTCCAGGACAAATGATCGAGCAATTCTTTGTGTGTAGGTGTAATACCCTGTGTTCCCAAATCTTCAAGGGTTTCCGCTAATCCATACCCGAATAATTGTTCCCACAACCGATTCACCATTGTTCTTGCTGTTAACGGGTTCTTTTTATCTGTTAACCATAACGCAAGGCCCAACCGATTTTTAGGTGCATTGGCAGGCATCGGGTTCATAACTCCCGGTACATCGGGTGTTACCTCTTTTCCTTTTACCAACCAGTTGCCTCTTTCAAATACATGTGTTTCGCGAAATTGCTCCGAATTATTTTCTATCATAATCGGTGTTTCCTCCTTATCTGCATGTAATAATTCAACGAATTTGGAATAAGTGTCTTCATAGCCCGGCTTACCTTTTCCCGGAAAAAAATCTCCAAATTGAAACCATTCAAAGAATATTCCTGTTACATCTCTTGAAGTAAAGGTTGGGTTGATATACTTATATACTAAATTATGTTTCCCGTCTAATGGAGGAAGAGGGGTTGAAACGATTTTCCATTTATTATTCGAATTCTCAACTGGAATTGTTTTAATCAATTGGCCGTTCAAACTATCCAGATAAATCAATAATTTTCCCTGGTTAAAATTGGTAGTATATCGAAACATAAATTGTTTCTTATTCTCCAATACAACATCCTTTAAGCGGCAACTGCCATCTTTTCGAAGGCCAGCGTACCAGCTACTTAACAAAGCGCCATTTATAAATTGATCGCATTGCAAGGAATTGATAGTAGGTTGCCATGTTTTGAGAAAGGTGTAATACTCTTTACTTTTTTCGTCAGAAGTATTTTTACCAAGCCAGTTGGTTATTTCAATCAGCTTCAGGCTATCTTCTGCTTTATATTGAATTAATACCGGATATTCTGATTGTGTATCTTCATCCCTGCTATTGTTAAAAAAAGCCATGAACTTATAATATTCGTCATGTTTAAAGGGGTCATAAGGATGGCTATGGCATTGTACGCAATTAAAAGTGGTTCCCATTAAAGCACTCCAGGTAGTATTCACACGGTCAAGTACAGCTGCTGTTCTAAACTCTTCATTTTCTGTTCCGCCTTCATCGTTGGTCATTGTATTCCTGTGAAAAGAGGTCGCAATGTATTTAGCATCATCTGGATTTGGCATCAGGTCGCCAGCTACCTGTTCAATGATAAAATCATTATAAGGTTTATCAGCATTAAATGCATTGATCAACCAATCGCGGTATTTCCAAATATTTCGGCTACGATCTGCCTCATATCCTCGCGTGTCGGCGTACCGGGCAAGATCAAGCCATAAACCTGTCCATCGTTCGCCATAAGCTGGTGAAGCAATCAATTCATCTACTAATACCGAATAGGCATTCTCTGATTTATCGTTTAGAAATTTTTTGGCAATAACCTCATTGGGAGGGAGACCTGTAAGATCAAGGCTCACTCTACGAAGCAAATCACCTTTATCTGCTTCAGGTGAAGGACTTAATTTTTCAACTTTTAGTTTCTCCAGTATAAAAGGGTCTATGTCATTTTTTATCCATGCATCATTGATTGAAGGAACTTTTTGCTGAACAACAGGTACGAAAGCCCAATGCTCACCCCATTTTGCTCCTTCTTTTATCCATTGCTTCAAAATATTAATTTCATCTTTGGAAAGTGCCTCATGTTTGTAAGGCATTCTTTCTTCGGGATCATTATTCGTAATTCTTTTTATTAATTCACTTTGCGCTGGTTTACCGGGTATAATAGCCGGCCTGCCCGATTCAGTATTTCCCAACGCTTCTTCCCGAAACAATAAACTAAATCCCGCTTTTTGTTTAACACCTCCATGACAGGTAATACATTTTTTATTAAAAATCGGTTTTACCTGGGTGTTATAATCAATGGGCCTGCCACCCGAAAAATAGATAAAAAGGCTCACGCCGGAGACCAGGGCCAATAGTACTATCCAACTCGCTTTCGAAAATAAAAATTTCATAAGAAAACTGTGTTTTCAATCATCTCAAGTTAATAATAAAAACCGATAGAATTGCTCATGAAAATCCGGGGCGCTGATTAGTTTGCCATACCTGGCCATGTTCTAAAATAATAAACGGCTGATCAACCGATTGCGCTTCCTTTTTGAATTCTTCTTTGTTGGCCGTATTAAATAAAAACATATCATAATGGCAGGGAATTACAACACTCGCACCAATCGCTTTTCCGAGTTGGGCGGCTTCTTTAGAATTTAAATTTCCCGCAACTCCTCTCGCCGGGTCGTTGCCATTGATCGGCAACAAAGCGATATCAATTTCAAATGGCTTTAATAATTCAATCAATGGGTCAAACCACAGGGTATCGCCACTGTGATAAATTTTCCATTTCCCAAATTCAACTACATAACCCATATAACGGCAATTACCTTTTTCATCCCGTTCAATTTCGTTATGCTTTGCGGGTAGTCCATGAAAAGTAAAATGCCCTGCCGAAAAAGATTGACCATCATTTAATCCAATAGGAAATCCTTCGGCACATTGAACACGTTCACGAACAAATTGCCGGTTTGCCTCGGGAATAATAAACTGAATGGAAGGATTATTTTTAAAAATTGGAATCAGTGTATCGGCATCTAAATGATCGGTGTGGTTATGACTGGAACTAACCACTGAAACATTTTTCAACAACATTGGGTCGAGTACCCGTTCGCTCATGCGTACATGGGGTTTTGCTGTATGATGATATTTTTTGGTGAGTGAATCAGAAAGATAAGGATCAATTAACACCCGTTGTCCCTGCCATTGAATTAAAAAACCGCTTTGCCCAAGCCACCAAATAAAAACATGCTCCTTATCCAAAAGAAAACGATCCATTTCTTCAATGAGTTCGTTGTCTTTTTTGTAAGCGGGAATTAGAAGCATGAGAAGTCTGTAATTTATGGATTGTAGTTCTTATGTGCGAAAGCGATTACGTGTATGATGTTTATCGTACTTTATTCGAGCAGTCTTTCTAAGCTATTTGTGGTTTGTTGTTCGCAGGTGTATTATTTTTATCTATGAAATATTAATTAATTCAATATTTTTCAAAAACCATTTTACTAAAGAAGCAAACGGATACGCAGAGAAAAACTATAAACTATAAACTATAAACCACAAACTATAAACCCTCCCTAACTTTTTTCGCACCTTTTACCATATTAATTAGCTTTTGCCGGGATGCCCACCTTGCTGTTTGGCTCAATCCACAATCAGGAGCAACCGATAATTTATCAGCCGGAATATATTTCAGGCAGCGTTTAATACGTTCGACAACATCGTCGACCGACTCGATATAATAATTCTTTACATCAATGATTCCAACCGCCACATTCATTTTTTCGGCAAAAGGCTTTAACAATTCAATCTCAGCAAATTCGCGGTTGGCCATTTCAATGTGCATCTCATCCACCGTAAAATCTAAAAAATCTGGTAACATTGGTTTAATACTTCTGTAGCCCACTGGTCGTCCTTTAAAATTTCCAAAACATAAATGAGTAGATAGATTGCATTTCCCAACAACAGGCTTTACGGTTCTATTAAAGATATCAACAAAGCGTTTTGTATCTTCTTTATAAGCATAACAGCTCATCGATGGTTCATCCACCGTTATTTCTTTGCACCCAGCTGCTACTAAATCTTCCAATTCTTTTCGAATAAAAGGAAGTAATGCTTCCGTGATCGCATACCGATCTTTATACATCGCATTAGGAAGCAATCGACCGCTTAAGGTAAATGGACCTGGTATACTTGCTTTTAATATAGGACCGGCAGGTGCTAGTTTTTTTAAGCGCAGGTATTCTTTTACAGCACCTAATCCATTGGGTGCAGCTAATTCACTTACAATATTATTTTTGCCTCTTTGATCGTGTGCAGGTGGACCGAATTTTCTTGTTTCCGCTTCATTATTTTCAATGCCATTTATATACCCGTAAAATGATAAATTAAAATCGAGGCGGGTTTGTTCGCCATCTGTAATTACATCCAGACCAGCACTTACCTGGTCGTGAACGGCAGCGATCACCGCATCTTCAATCATTTCCTCGACATCAGCAGCGCCAAATTGACTGAGATTTTTCGAGCCGAATTCCAGCCAGCCGGGAAAAGGATAACTACCGACTACGGTTGTACGAATAGGTGTTTGTGTCATTCAATATTTTTTTGAAAGAATATATCAAATATAGAATCTAAAATACCAACTATAAAATGAAAATTAAAAAGCTTTAGTAGCACATTCTACCTACCCGCATTTTTATACAATTCTGCTATTCGCCATGAATGTTCATCATAAGCTGCTTCGAAAAGTTCTTTCGCTTTTTCACTACCTACAACTGCGCCCGCAGTAAGTACTTTGGGTGGCTTTCCGGCGATGGTTAATAAGCTAGCCAGTTCGGCTTTTATGCAATTAATAATCATTATTCCACCTACTGTTGAACCGGGTGCCACCGGAGTATCCAGTCCCTTAATAGAGATCATTGAATCGCCGAGAGGAGCGCCGCTATCTAATAATAGATCGGCAAAATCACTAAGTTTTTTTCCATCGCTCCTTTTGCTTTGGGAGCCCTTCAAGTGTTCGGCCGTAATTAATGCTACTACTTTTATCCCTTTCTGTTGAAATAATTCGGCCATCTCGATTGGAACAATATTGCAGCCGCTGGAAGATACAACCAATGCAGTATCTTTTTTATCCAATCCAAAATTCCGTAAAATACGTTCTGCCAAACCTGGCACATTTTCTAAAAACATAGCTTGTCGCTGACCGTTAGCACCAACCACATTGTTATGATACGTCAACGACAATTCCACAATCGGGTTAAACCCCGGGAACGATCCATACCGTGGCCACATTTCTTCCACCATGATCCGGCTATGACCACTACCAAATACATGCACCACCCGGTTAGCAAGAATGCTTTCTGCAAACCACGATGCAGCTTTAGTAATGGCTGCCTGTTGTGCTTTTACTTTTTCAACAATATCTATGCATTTCTGCAGGTAGGTTTCTGTTATACTCATAAAATAATTTCTGACCTTTAAAATCCGCTATCCAAAATTAATTGGCGTCACACTTTTTTCCCTTGCAAAACAGGCTGCGCCAGCAGCTCCCGACAAATCACCAAAGGTTGCTTGTACAATGGTTGTTTTATTTCCTCCAGCCCTCCATTCATAACTATTCATAAATTCTTCCAAAGGTTCAAACAAATCCTTTCCTGCTTCAGTAATTCCACCACCCAATACAACCATTTCAGGAGAAAGTATATTTGTTATGGAGGCAATACCGATGGCCAACTTTTTTATGGAGGTTAGCCATATTTTTTTTGCAATATCATCCCCGGCTTTAACTGCTGCTAATAATTCCTTTGTTGAGGTGAATTTTCCGCCCGATCTTTTTTCGATCGTTACATTACCAATCGCTTCTTCCAAACTGCCGGGCATACCCGTAACGTCTTTATCCCCTTCATCATTAATTACCATGTGTCCAATATGTCCGGCTTTATTAAAAGCACCCTGGTAAGGTTTTCCATCAATAAGTATCGCTCCTCCCACACCCGTTCCCAATGTTAGCATTACTACATTTTTCTTTTGAATGGCAATACCAAGCCTTGCTTCGGCTAACAGTGCTGCCACAGCGTCATTCAATACAAAACAGGGATATTTCAAAAAATCGGACCATATAAAATTTTCCAATCCTTGCAAACGTCCGGGCATAAAAGCAATCGCATTATTTTTTTCATTAGGCAATCCCGGAGCAGATATACCAATAGAATCGGGCTTAGTTCCTGCCTGCTTAATTAATTCATTCACGGTACTTGCAATGGCTTGCTTCCATACTCCATCATCTCCGTCATTGGTTAAGGTATACAACTGATGAAGAAGTTTTCCTTCTTCATTCAATACAATCCCTTTTATGCGGGTACCACCGAGGTCAATTCCTATAGTGATTGATTTCATTTGTATCTTTTTTCCCCGATCTGAAGATCGGGGCAAGTTATAATCTTCATGAAAATTTAATTACCTCTAAAAAATCTTTCCTGCCTTATCACAACTTGAATCCATAACTTTTCTTACATTATTCCTTGTTTAGATCTGACGATCGGGGCGGTCATAATCTCCATTAAAATTTAATTACCTCTAAAAAATCATTCATGCCTTACCATAACTTTAATCGATTTCTTCTCTTTCATTATTCCTTTTCATGATCAACTAATATTGTCCGTCCGAAATACCCCACCCACCATCAACCGCAATTACCTGGCCTGTTGTAAACTTCGATTGATCACTCATAAAATAAACAGCTAGTCCATCAAGGTCTGAAGGTTTCCCGATTCTACCACCATCCAGTGGATGTTTACTTTTAATAAATGATTGCATAGATGCATCGTTTGCTGCCCTTTGTGCCATAGGTGTTTCAACCAGTGCCGGCGCAATAACATTTATTCTAATACTATTGGATGCATAATAAGAAGCAATCGATTTACTGAATCCAATAATCGCAGATTTTGCTGCTGCATAGGCATGTGTTGAAAAATATTTTGGTGAAGGCGAGTAACCCAATACGGAGCCCATATTCAAAATAGTGCCACTTGTTTTTTGCTTTAAGAATTGTTTGATGGCCGCCTGATTGGATAACATCAGTGAAGTGAGATTTAATTCCAATGTTTTATTCCAACCATCAAGGATTACTTCATGCAAAGGGCCATCTCCCATTTTTCTGCCACTACCTCCGGCTACATGGTAAAGTCCATTGAACGCTCCAAAAGATTTAATACACAATTCAATTGCGCTTGATGCGCTGCCAGGCAACGAGGCATCCGACTTTATTCCTTTGGCAGAATTACCCAATTCGGATAGTGCTGCATCGATGGTTTGTTTATTTCGGCCGGTAATAATTACTCTTGCTCCAGTTTTTATAAATGCATGCGCTGCAGATAACCCTAAACCGGAAGTTCCACCAATGATTACTATATTTTTATTGGAAAGCATAGTTGGCTCCTAAAATAAAACTATTAAGCCAATTAATCATAAATCAGGGGAAGTTTTAGAAAAATGTATTCTGTCATTGTAGTTAATCCTTTATGTAAAAGGAAAAGAAGCATTCTATGGCTTAAAAATATAACAGAAATAATCCCCTAATTACAGGAGGACTATTTCTGAACTACAATCTTTTCTGTTGTAATAAGGGAATGATATCCATTATATAATTTAAGTACATAGATGCCAGATCTAAATGCCTCAAGACTGATTACAAAATTATCTTTTGAAGAACTACCATTGAGTACCAACTTACCCGTCATATCATATATTTCTATATGCAAAGGTTTATGCATTCCTCGTTTACTTTCAATATATAAAGTGGTACTGGCGGGGTTTGGATAGATCGCAACTACTGTATTGTTATGAATTCGGGGATCCGGGTTATCACGAATCGAAAGTATTGACCCGGTGAATTTATAAACTAATATAGCTCCGGGGTTAGTTAATGTACTGGTTCCTGTTCCACTGGGTCCGGAAGTAGAAGCAATACTATCTGTAATAATATAAATTTTCCCATCGGGACTTAATGCTATATCGCGGTAACGATTTGAAGTTGCAAAATACGGTATAGTATCACTAATTATGGTTGTCATTGTTGGATCCATCTTAACTCTGTACAATCTTCCCCGGCGCAATGTTGGTATTAGCAGTGAAGGATACCAATTAGGAATTCCTGCTCCTGAATTTAAATTATAGAAATCAACCGACGCCGGAGCAATGGTAGGGTATTGCATCCAGTTAGTTCCGCCGGCATTACAATTGGGTGCAAGTCCACAAATAGTAAAATTTGTCATCAGAGGCGGCTGAAATGTTGCGGGACTGGTCGATAAAAGATTTATTCCTTGCCCGGCACCTGTTCCTTCCTGGTAAACGGTTGCGCCAACCGGAATAACATTTTCGGTGTAGGCGGTAGTGCCACAGGTAGCCGGAGCGCTGCTCCAATTTATATATTGATAATTGACCGCATCATTAAACCCCGCTATATAGGGCCAACCATAGTTTTTTCCCGACTCTATAATATTTATTTCGTCATCTGTACGGGGTCCATGTTCAGTACTAAATAACTTACCCCCCGCCGTTAGGTTTGGAAATGACGTTCCATTGGTAGGATTTTTCTGCCATACCAACCCCTGTGGGTTTCGATGCCCAAGCGTAAATACATGGCTTTGCACCCCGGCCAACACCGGATTAGCAGAAGGAATAGATCCGTCCAGGTTTAATCGAAGTACTTTTCCAGAGTAGTTAGTATAATTTAATCCAGCTAACTGACCAGCCGTTGGGAGATTCTGTGATCGAATAGCCATACAAGTATTGTTAAACTGGTTTGCACCCAAATCGCCGCAACTGTAATAAAGTAGATTATCGGCGCCAACAATTAAACGTCCGGTACTATGATCATTATTAGCGGGTATTCCCTGTATCAAATACGTTTCGCCTGTTAGATAGGCAGTAGATTGAAAAAATTGACTTGCCGGAATAGCTTGTATTGTTTGCGAAGGATAGGCCCATTGTAATTGAGCCACTGCAGAACCTGTGTTTTCATAAAATTCCATTCGGATATCGTACTTCTGCCCTGCAGTTAACGAAATCGCCGTGCCATTATTTGTCGTTGTATTGTGATTCGTCCAATTGTTTATCACTAGTACATTGTTCACATACAAACGAACTCCATCTGACGAGCTCGTAGTAAAAGTATAACTGCCAGTAACAGGTGCTAATACCTGCCCAACCCACCTTGCTGAAAAATTATCTGTTAGCACTAGCGGATCGGGCGACCCAGTACCCCAGTTAAAATTTATGGTTGCATCCGTACGCGCTAATACCGGTAATCCGGTTAAAGTTTTATTATTAAAATATTCAGCTATTAAACCGGTTCCAGCATTCGTTGCATTAAACAGAAACCTTGAAATTCGAACACTACCAATGGAAGATGTGTAGGCAATAAATATCGAATCTTTACCGAGATTCTTACCAAAATCAGGGTGAAGGGCCATACCCATCATACCATCCTGGCCAATACTGGTGGCATTACCCAAACCATCCCGGGTAACCGTTAAATAAGTATTGCTTTGATGATCGAGAACTATTTTTCGAAGTCCACTGCCTGTGTCAACCTGAAGCACTCTCCCAATTTTCTCCGATATATAAAGAAAATTATCGCGGCCATATAAAATTTCAAAAGGATGAGCAAGGTTGTAATCGTTAACCGTTCCAGAGGGTTTTGTATTGAGAATCGTTTGGTTAAAAGGTTCACCTTGGGAAAAACCACTTGAGGAGTATAGGAGAAATACAAGTAACAAATAAAAATGACTGGCTTTCATAAAATGGGATATAGGTTTCAACAACGAATAAGCAGCCGATTTATTTTCTTATAACGCATTTACTACCTAAGGTCAAGTAATTGTTAATTGTAAATACAATAAGCATTAACTACTACCGTTTACTAAATACTAGTTCATTAATTATTTTTTGAACGCAATACCTGATTGAAAAATTATTATCGATGAAAAATAAAACATACAGGTATAGTTGTGCATACGCCTCTATGTTACTGCTAGTGCTATTTACCACTAGTAATACTTTTAGTCAATCTCCGCAATTTGGAAATGGCTTTGTAAATCTGTCTAAGAAAAAATCGGGTGGTACCATTGAAAATGGAGACACCCTTGAAATAAGAATGGGTATTCACCTACCCTGGGGCTTTAATGGTGGGCAAGTAGTGAGGGCGAGATTTTATGATAATGTACCCACGAATACAGTTATGCTTACAGGTGCAACAGACTCGCTTAGGATATTAACGAACGAAGGAAAAACATTTAGAAGATATACATTAACGAATGGTGACGATGCTGGCACTTTTTTACCTTTTACTCCACCTGGTCAGTTTGATATCCGAATAAATCTTGGAGCCACTCCAACTTCACCAGGTAATAACAACCCTACAAACACCAGCGGTTCTTCTACTATTAATCTAAACGCAGCTTATCCTTTTGGAGACCAGCCTAAATGGTGGAGCGGGCATTTATTTTCTACTGCCTTTAGGGTAAGGGTTACCGGTTTGGTTGGCGATACAATTACTTTGGGCGCCGGCATATTTGTTTACCGTCTTACCAATGGTGGAGCAGATCAAATCCTCAATGCGGTACAATATAAAATTATAATAAGTAAAGATGATACGCTTTGTACCGATAAGATAGGGTCTAATTTTGCGGGTGAATCGAATGGTACGTTTGGAACGGGAACAACGCTTAACCGGCCTACAGGTCCAACCTTCAGTATTCCCGGGTATACCTACTTAAATAATGTTTCAGGTACGCAGGTTGTAAACGACGGGCAGTATGCTATCGTAAACAATCTAAGTCCGTTAAGTGGTACAAACCCCAACGTACGTCGTCAGCCAAACTGTACAACTGCTCCTGCTGTAGCTCCTTTAGATAGTTGTAAATTCAGAATGCATGGTGGTTATTGGTTTATTTCAGGTGATCATAGCGGAACAACTACTGCAGCGGGTAATAATCCACCGGCGGCTGGAACAAATGCCGGTTATATGCTAATGGTTAACGCAGATTATGTAGCTACTAAAGCCTACCAACAAACGTTTACGGGATTATGTCCTAATACTTTTTATGAATTCTCGGCATGGGTTAAAAACATTTGTCCAACTTGCGGTGCCGATGCAAATCTTGTAAATAGTTGGGGGCCCGGCGTTCTTCCGAACTTAACTTTTTCACTTGATAATATCGATCGATACAACACCGGAGAAATTGATACAACAGGATGGATCAAAAAAGGATTTGTTTTTAAGACAGAACCCGGACAGACCAGCATCATCTTTTCTATTCGAAATAATTCACAAGGTGGTGGTGGAAACGATTGGGCAATGGATGATATTTCTGTTGCCACGTGTACCCCCAATTTAAATTTGGTACCAAGTGGTAATTCAAATGTTTGTATTGGCAACCCGGTAAACATGTCATGCCTGGTTCGTAGTTTTTTTAACAATTATGTCAATTTTCAATGGCAGGTTAGTCATAATGGAGGTGCAAGCTGGACCGATACCTTAGCCGCAGGAACAGGTACCCCTGTGTTGGTGAATGGCAATTATGAATACACAGCAACCTTCCCTTCTTTTCTTGCAGATAGCAGTCAACATTTGGTGCGGTATCGAATACGTGTTGCCACCACCAGTTCGAATTTAGTTGACCCCAACTGTTCTTTTTTCAATTCTGTGAATATTATTGTGATGGTTAACAATTGTACCGAAGTCTTAGCAACAAAAATTATCTCATTCAAAGGAAGGATGGAGGATAAGAAAACCGTATTAAGTTGGGACGTTGATAACGAAGATAAAGGTGTACTATATGAAATTGAACGGAGCGACGACGGAAAAAACTATAAAAAAATAGGAGTAGTTCCTTATCGTGAAAATTTTTCAACGAGAAATACTTATGAGTTTACGGATAATGCAAATACAGGCAATTTTAATTATTACCGGATAAAAATATTGGAAAAAAATAAGGGTTATTACAGTAAAATTGTTTTGCTCTCAGATAAAAAAGAAATAGCGCTCCGGTCTTTATTAAATCCCTTTACCAATTTCATTCAATTTGAATTATATGCTCCAGCAGAAATCAATGCTACCATAACCATCTTAGACAATTTTGGTCAAATTCTATTTAAAAGAAAGCAACAGCTTTTGGCAGGAAGCAATTCTTTGGCAATAAATGATCTTACTAAATTAGCGGGTGGTTCCTATGTTCTCCAGGTAAATGCCGGTGGTCAACTAATCACTAAAAAAATTATTCAGTTAGCCGGCAACAAATAAAAGGGTCATGAAAAAAATGAGGTGTCTAACATAAAGCGATAAATTTTTTATGGCTGAATTTTTTGAAGTATGGCTGCCATAAAAGTTTTTATCGAGCACACCTAAAAAAATAAACCTCCCCGTGTTAATTTTTATTCAATAACAAACCAGGTATAGCTTTCTGGTTCAATCGCAACATTCAAATCAATTTCATAATTCCTATTAAGTTTATATACTTTTTTTATTCCTTCCCTCTCCCGTACATCGGCTATGGAAGTTAAGCCGGAATAATAAAGCGGGATTTTAATAGTGCGATTCATCTTTTGTTTGAGTGGATTGTATAATAGAAGTAATGCCTTTTTTTTCAATAATGGATTTACGTGCATGATGCCATCCCAATCTCTTCCATCAGCCCGTCTAAGATGAATGATATCTGAGTTGAGTATCTCTCTAGTCTTTTTATACCAATCGATAACTTTTACAACAGTTT
>JBJXDV010000480.1:0-8530 GCA_046153465.1 Chitinophagaceae bacterium | reverse complement strand
CAACTGACCTAAATAAAAAGACTTACCATGTATGTAAATCTTTGTGTGGAGAGTATCGGGGTCGAACCGACGACCTTCCCGCAATCACTGCGGGACGCTCTGGCCAACTGAGCTAAATAAAAAGACTTACCATGTATGTAAATCTTTGTGTGGAGAGTATCGGGGTCGAACCAACGACCTTCCCGCAATCACTGCGGGACGCTCTGACCAACTGAGCTAAATAAAAAGACTTACCATGTATGTAAATCTTTGTGTGGAGAGTATCGGGGTCGAACCGACGACCTCTTGCATGCCATGCAAGCGCTCTAGCCAACTGAGCTAACCCCCCAAAGGATTACAAATATATAAGCCACTTCTTCTGTAGCCAAATAAAAACACAAACAAGTATAAAATCCTTAATCAATAAATTTATTCACCCCAAATATTATCCTTACCCTCTAACCATAGTTTCACCAAATCTGTAGTTACAGATTTAGGACGTTCGAGCGGAAAGGATAGTGCCCGATCCCAACACAGACTAGATAAAACACCTAATGCCCTGCTAACCGCAAATAACACGGTATAATATTCATATTCTACCATTCCATAATGAACCAGCAATGCTCCGCTATGAGCATCTACATTGGGCCATGGATTTTTTATTTTTCCAATCGATTGTAAAATAGGTGGAACTGTTTCATATATATTCCATACTGTTTGTACCAAAGGATCATTCGGCATATGTTTTTTTCCAAACTCCATTTGGGCGGTGAATCGTGGATCTGTTTTTCGCAATACAGCATGGCCATAACCCGGTACTACCTTCCCTTCGTTGAGTGTTTGCTTTACATATTCAGCGATTTGTTCTTTGGAAGGAACTTCTGTTTTTAACTCTTCTCTCAGTTCAAAAATCCATTTGATCACTTCCTGATTAGCCAATCCATGCAAAGGGCCAGCCAATCCATTCATGCCCGCAGCATAACTTAAATAAGGATCGCTTAAGGAGGACCCGACCAAATGGGTCGTATGCGCAGAAACGTTACCCCCTTCATGGTCCGAATGAATGGTCATGTATAAACGCATCAACTCCATAAAACCTTCATCGGAATATCCAAGCATATGAGCAAGGTTACCTGCCCAGTCTAATAATCCATTTGGTTGGATATGTTCACTAAATTTATACTTACGGCGATACACATAGGCAGCTATCCTCGGAAGCCGGGCAATCAAATCCATACAGTCGTCGTAAATAGGGCTCCAATAATCTTTTTTATTGATCCCGTTAGCATATTCTTTTGAAAACTGCCCCTCTGTTTGTAAAGCCATTACCCCAACCACAAACATCGTCATGGGATGCGAATACAATGGAAGGGAGTCTATCGCTGAAAACACATGACTGGGCACATGGCTACGTCGTTGCCAAACATTGGTAATATGATTGACATCATTTTCTTCAGGTAATTCGCCAATGAGCATTAAGTAGAACAACCCTTCCGGCAATGGTTCTGAACCTCCTTTTGCCTTAGGAAGTTTTTGTTGTAATTCCGGAATAGAATAACCTCGAAACCGAATCCCTTCCTTGGCATCCAGTAAAGATGTTTCCGTAACAAGTCCGGTAATTCCTCGCATACCCTGATAAATTTGGGAAAGCGTTACTTCTCCTATTACCTTATTACCATGCTCTTTCAACAAATCTTTAATCTCTGCACCCGCAGCATCTGCCTTTAATTTAAACCGCTCTTTTACAAAGCCCATAAAATATATTGTTAAGAATGAAAATGTAATTTTGAAACAACAGCTAAGAGGCTTAAAGGTATAACAAAACACCTTTTGTAAAACAATTTTTGTAGGTAACTGTTTAGAATAGCTCTTAAAATTCCTGTTATTTTGGAGTAACCCGGTAGAGCCACAACGCCGTAAACGAAAAGATAATATTAGGCATCCATGCAGCAAGCAGCGGAGGAAAACTACCCTTGGTAGAAAAAGTAAGAGAGAATTTATCCATTACTATAAAAAGTGCCGCTATTACAATTCCAATGGCAAGATGCAGTCCGCTGCCACCACGGGTTTTGCGCGAGGCTACCACCACCCCAATCATTGTTAAAATAAATACGGAAAAAGGAGTTGCATCCCTTCGGTAACGTTCCACTTTATAATCATTCAATCCTTCCGTACCTCGCTGTTGTTCCGATTTAATAAATGCTATCAATTCAGGTGTAGTCATTTTATCTTTGAGGTATTTGTCTGGCCTGATGGCCCCCGGTTGTATATTCAATACAATATCCATGGAAGGAATCATTTTTACGGATTCTTTTATTCCCTCAATATTTCTTTCAAGCACGTTCTCTAATTTCCATCCTTTTTTTGCGGTATCCCATTTAAGATAATCTGCACGAAGATTATATACCACTTTATTATCTTTTAAACGCTGTAAAAAAAATCCATTGGTGGCAGTTTTAGAAGTTGTATCGTAATTACGAAGACCCGCAAACGTATTATTATCTACCCGAATATAGTAGTCTCGTGGTTTTCCGTAATACTGACCTATTTCATATGAACTTTTGCTGTCAATATACCGGGATTGAAAATCACCACGAATAACATTTGCTTTTGGAATCAGGTATTGAGAAGCAAACCAGAAAGAACCACCCAATAAAACAGCTCCTATAAAATAGGGCCTTAAAAATCTATTGTAAGGAACACCGCCTGCAATGATCGCCACAATTTCTGAGCGCCCTGCCATTTTAGATGTAAAGAAAATTACAGCAATAAAACTCATGAGAGGAAAAATCATAGAGATAATAAAAGGAATAAAGCCCAGGTAATATTGTCTCAATATCTGAAATGCTGAAAGATTTGATTTTACGAAATCATCTGTTTTTTCACTGGCATCAACCACTACAGAGATTACAGAAAAGATAAGTACCATAAAAAGAGTAGTACTAAGAAACTTCTTTAAAATATACCAGTCTATTTTTTTAATCATATATTATACAGGTAAAAATAGCTGAAATAAAGTAATAGCTTGTATTCAATTCTCAAACATAATGTGAAATCTGAAGATTGATATTGATATTGATTTTCTTTTTATAAAAAATTGTATTTTCATGGCATGCAAAAATTAATGGCACTATTCATTTTTCTTACACTAGTTGCAGAAAGTATGGGTCAATCTGATAATCTTTACGAAAAAAAAGAATTCATTATTGGTAAGGATACATTACGGTACCGGATATTGTATCCGGCAAACTATCAATCGGGCAAAAAATACCCTCTTATTTTGTTATTACATGGAGCTGGCGAAAGAGGAAGTGATAATGAGTTGCAATTGGTTTGGGGCGCTTCTTTATTTACAGATTCTAGTGTTAGAAAAAACTATCCGGCCATCGTTGTTTTTCCTCAATGTCCGCAAAATGATTTTTGGGCACGTATCAGCAAAACTCAGACCGGGGATTCTCCAGGTGGCTTTTTTTTTAATTCCTCCTTACCAGTTGGTCCTTCTCTTAGTCTTGTTATGCAATTGATGAACGAGATGGCTGCTTCCGGAAAAGTAAATACAAAAAAAATATATGTTGGTGGGCTGTCAATGGGTGGTATGGGAACCTTCGAACTATTGTGGCGTAAACCGAATTTTTTTGCTGCAGCCTTTCCGATATGTGGCGGCGGTGATCCTTTAAAGGTCAAGGAATATGGAAAAAAATTTCCGCTATGGATTTTTCATGGTGACGCAGATCCGGTGGTACCTGTTTCCAATTCACGGTTAATGGTAAACGCTTTGAAGGCCGGAGGCTCAAAACCAAAATATTCTGAATACAAGGGTGTTCAGCACGATAGCTGGAAAAATGCTTTTGCAGAACCCCGTTTATTGAAATGGTTATTTGCGCAAAAGAAACCGAAATAAGAACATCTCTAACTAAGTTATCATTTTATAGATGATCGGCATCATACTTTATACCTGCTGCATACCTGATACGATCCAGCACATCCATTAGCAAGAGGGTGTCTGCATGACTCATTACCGGACTTTCCGTTAGTCCTTTGCTCAAGCATTCATTCACATGCTTTATTTCATATTGATATCCCCATCCCGGCTCTTTATCGTAAGGAATAATTTCTTTGCTATCTATTTTATCGGGGTAATACTCAATAGTGGTTGAAGGCTCATAAAAACGGTTGGTTAATCGTATACGCCCGGCTCGCCCACTAATGTGCGCTTCGGTAGCAAGGTTGGTTGAAAAAGAAGAAAATAAATTAGCAATGGCTCCATTCTTATATCGAAATATAATACTGCACTGTTCATCAACTCCTGTAGACGCTGGAGTCATCCATGCATCTATAAAATCTGGTTTCCCCAACACGGAAAGAGCCATAAATACATTATAGATACCGATATCAAGTAAGCTTCCTCCTCCTAAAAGAGGATCAAACATACGGCGAGGTACAGGCGAGGCGGGTGCAAAACCAAAATTGATCAGTACATTTTGTATATCACCTAGTTTCCCATCCCGAAGCCAGCGCATTAATAACTGGTAATGTGGCATAAATTTGGTCCAAAGAGCCTCCATTAGAAATACTTTTTGCAGGCGGGCCAATTCTATCATTTCAGTTGCCTGGCTTGTATTAAGTGCAAAAGCCTTTTCACACAATACGGCTTTATGATGATGGAGGCAAAGCAATGTATGCTCGTGATGCAAACCATGTGGCGAGGCAATATAAATAACATCTACTTCTTTGTCGGCAATCAATGCTTCATAGCTATAATGCCTTGTTTTTACAGGAAACTCGCCGGCAAACTTATCGGCATTTTCTTTACTTCGAGAACCAATCGCTATTAACTCGCAGCCCTTTACCAATTGCAGATCTGCTGCAAATTTTCTTGCGATTTTTCCGCATCCTAAAATTCCCCACCGTATAGTTTGCATAATTCTAAATTAGATAAATTCGTTTATAAATATAAGCAAGGTTCCATACTAATGCCCTTTCAAAAAAATAAATTTGCAGCTGGCACGTTTTTAGCTCACACTAAATCTTTTCATTTTTTTACTTCTAAACTACTTTACATTTGCACGCTCAACAAATTCAACAAAGAAACACTTGGACCATGAAGCGATCTTCCATTTTATTAATCCTTCTTCTTTTAGCAGGCGCAGTAACGGCTTTTATTCTTTTTAACAATAATAGTTCGCGTAATGGGTCGGCTATGCTTGGTTCTTCGAAAGATACCACCCATAAACCCGGCATCAATGATAGTGGTCTATCGGTTACCAATCCACGGAATCCTTCAGCACTATTGGATACTGCCTTATACAACCAAAAAATGCAATGGAACGCAAACGGTGATTCTTCCGGAAAATGGCCGGTGAAATCGGATTATCCGCTTCCCGGAGCATTGCTTCCTTTTAAAAGAATAATTGCATTCTACGGAAATCTATATTCTAAACAAATGGGCATATTGGGCGAATTGCCCGAGCAGCAAATGCTGGACAAATTAATGGGCGAAGTAAAAAGCTGGCAAGCGGCAGATACAAGTGTAAAAGTAATACCAGCACTACATTATATTGCTATTACCGCACAGCTAAGCCCTGGCGCAGGAAATACTTACCGTCTTCGTATGCCTTTTAAGGAAATTGATAAGGTTGTAAAGATCGCAGAAAAAATAAATGCATTGGTGTTTATCGATATCCAGGTTGGTTTAAGTACACTTCAAAAAGAAGTACCGGAATTTGAAAAGTATTTTAAGATGCCCCATGTTCATTTTGGAATTGATCCTGAATTTTCGATGAAAGGTGGGCAGGCACCGGGTAAAGTGGTAGGAACCTTTGATGCTGCCGATATTAACTATACGACCGACTACCTCGCTAAAATTGTAAGAGAGAATAATCTTCCACCAAAAATTCTGGTGGTGCATCGGTTTACAAGAGCAATGGTTACCAATACGAAGCAAATCAAACTGCGTCCGGAAGTGCAAGTAGTGATGGATATGGATGGTTGGGGGCATCAGGCAAGAAAAATAAGCACTTATAAAATGTTTATACAACCAGAACCGGTTCAGTTTACGGGTTTTAAGATATTTTACAAAAATGATTTGAAAGAAAAAGGCGGACATATTATGACGCCGGAGGAAGTTTTAAAATTGAAACCGCAACCTATTTATATACAGTATCAGTAAAAAGCGTTCTTAATTACAAAAGGCCCATTTCAGGTATATGAAATGGGCCTTTTAGTTATCTTAATGAAATCGGCTTTTATTAAAATAATAACCGCAACTCAAAGAATTTTTTTTAATGGATTCTTACAATCTTATTTTTTTTATAACGATATAGGCTATTACCGCAATCAGCAATATTAAAAAGGCGGTTAAATACAGCCAGGGAGCATCTTTTATTTTTCTTTTTTCTCTCCTGATTTTCTTTTGCTCTAGTTGTTTGTTGAGATTTTTATGAAGTGCTTCCACATATGTTTGAAGTGCTTTTGGCTCTTTAAACTGTTGAAGGCCTTCCATTGCTTCCTCAGAAAATTCATTGTCGGCCATCCACCGTTCCACCTCATGTTTTTCGCTCTCAGATAGTTGCCCGCTGAGATAATCCATCAACTTTTGATTGTCGATATCTTTATTACTATTGGCTAATATGTTTAATAAATCTTTGTTCATGAAACAATGAGTGCTAAATACGGCTAGCCCCTTTTTTTAATTTTTCTTCTATTAATTGTTTTAAGTTTCGTTTCCCATTTTGAATATAACTCTTTACCTGCATTAATGAAAAACCGGTTTCCTGAGCTACTTCCTGGTAAGATCTCTTCTCCAAATAAAACAACGTTACACATTGCTTTTGCTCACCATTTAATTCATCAAGGCTTTTAGCCATCAATTCAAGCTGATGATCCTTTTCGAGATGAATTGCTTTGCTATTTTCTTCTTCAGCCACAATGGCCATTTGATCTTTCAATTCTACGGGTAGCTTGCCATGCCTGTCTCTAATTTTCATCAGGCAATGATTTTTTGCAACCATGTAAAGCCACGACTTAAAATATTCAACTCTGTATTTATGCAGTTCTGTGATCGTTTTAAGAAAAACCTGCTGTACGCAGTCCTTCGCCTCATCCTCATTTTTCATATACTTCATACATACCCCCAACAAGAGTAGGGTATAGCGATGCAACAATATACCCAGCCATTGATTATCGTGGCTGGCATAAAACTGTTCCAGTAGTTCTTGATCGCTTGTATGGTGGTGTTGGTTACTATTCACGCAATGAAAAATATACTATTTCTTTCGTACGTTAACTAAGGCAGTTTTTAAAATTACCTTACTAAAATAAACTACCAAAACCCTGCTCAAAATGGCCGTTTAAAAAATAAACCATATAAAAGATGCAGATATTATTAAAATTCACACGGAAAAGGTATTCTTAAAACTTTTGCTCTTTACTCATTTCACCCTTTATAAAAATAGTTTCTCAATAACAACCCATAACAAATATCTGTGCTCTGAATAAAGACATACAATAAAAAAAATGAACGCTTTTATGGTTCTTGAAAAGTATTACTGAAAAATATTCCTGATCCATCGAATAAGAAGCGCATCCCAGTTCAGCATTTTGATTGCAGTATATAGAAGGATGATGGCGAAAATCTTCTTGAGCGTTTCTTTATCTATTTTAATTGCGAGACTTCCGCCAACAAAAGCTCCAACTACAAAACCAATAGCAAGCAAACCAACAACTTTAAGATTAATTGGCGTTCCCATTTTTTCGCATTCCTGGTAATATTTTAAAAATCCCAGAATTACAACAGGTAAGCATAAAACAGCCAGGGATGTTCCCTGTGCCTGGTGCTGATTATAATGAAGGAAAAGCACCAATGCCGGAACCATAATTATGCCGCCCCCAACTCCTACCAATCCACTAAGAATACCAGCAGCAAGGCCAATTACAATAATCAAAATCAATTCCTGAGTTTGCATGGTAGTGCTTTTCATGTTGTATGTCTGAAATTATCTTTATAAAAGTCAATAGCCTCTTTAATAATTTTAAAAGCAGTTAAGGCATCCTGGAAATCATCAATCTCTACTTTTTTATTTTCGAGTACCTTATATTGTTCGAAGTAATTTCTTAATTCGTTGATGAAATGCGGCGGAATTTGGTCCATGGTTTTTATGTGATTAACCGATGGATCTTTAGAAGCAACCGCAATAATTTTATCATCTACCTGTCCGCTGTCGATCATTTGCATATTACCAACAACGGTGGCTTCTACCAGGCATAACGGTTGTATAGATTGCGAACAAAAAACGAGTATATCAAGAGGGTCGCCATCTTTGCCAAGTGTTTGCGGAATGAACCCATAATTTATTGGATAGTGAAAAGATGAATAAATAACCCTGTCGAGTTTTAATAACCCTGTTTCTTTATCTACTTCATACTTTGCCCTGCTTCCCTGCGGAATTTCAATTACAGCGTTTACTATTTCGGGAGATCTTTCGCCATAGTGGGCGCCATGCCATGGATGTAATACTGTAATCATAAAAAAATAATTTATTGTTTATTTACC
>JBJXDV010000479.1:0-13089 GCA_046153465.1 Chitinophagaceae bacterium | reverse complement strand
GGTTGGCGGTTGGGAGGTGGCGTATTGATGATACTCAAATCTCTTGCCCCCATTAAACTAAATTGAAGCGTTCTTGGTATAGGTGTAGCAGTTAGTGTTAAACAATCTACATTGGTTCTTAGTGTTTTTATTTTTTCCTTATGTGCTACCCCAAATTTTTGTTCTTCATCAATAACCAGCAAACCAAGATCTTTATATTTTACGTCTTTGCCAAGTAAGGAGTGTGTACCAATAATAATATCAATTTTTCCTTCTTCTAATTTTTTATAGGTTTCTTTTTTTTCTTTGGTTGATTTGAATCTGTTTACATAATCAACAGTAACCGGAAAGTCCTTTAAGCGATCTTTAAATGTTTTATAATGCTGAAATGCAAGTATGGTGGTTGGTACCAATATAGCAGCCTGTTTTCCATCTATACATGCTTTGAATGCGGCCCGAATGGCAATTTCTGTTTTACCAAATCCTACATCGCCGCAAACGAGCCTGTCCATAGGAGAAGCGGTTTCCATATCTTTTTTTACATCCGAAGTAGCCTTGCTTTGATCGGGCGTATCTTCATAAATAAAGGAAGCTTCCAATTCAATTTGCATATAATTATCTGGTGCAAATTGAAAACCTTGCTGCGCTTTTCGCTGGGCATATAATTTAATTAAGTCGAAGGCAATTTCTTTCACCTTTACTTTCGTCTTTTCTTTTAATCTATTCCATACATCACTACCCAATTTATTTACTTTAGGCACCGAGCCTTCTTTGCCGGTATACTTAGAAATTTTATGCAGAGAATTGATATTTACATAGAGTATATCACTATCCCGGTAAATAATTCGTACAGCTTCCTGTAATTTTCCATTGGCTTCAATTTTTTGGAGGCCACTATAAACGCCAACTCCATGATCAATATGTGTAACGTAATCGCCTGGTTGTAATTCACGCAGGGTTCGAAAGGTTAGTGCTTTATTTTTATTGTATGCCTGTTTTACTTTGTATTTATGGTATCGTTGAAAAACCTGGTGATCGGTATAACAAACCACTTTCAATTCTTCATCAATAAAACCTTCATGAATAGAAACAGGAATTGGAATGAATGGTATTTCCGCTTTCAAATCTTCAAAAATAGTATGGAGCCGTTCGAGCTGGCGCGGGTTATCAGCAAATAAATAAATAGTAAAGCCTTTTGCAATCCAGTTTTTCAAATCTTTTATCAGCAAATCAAACTGCCTGTTAAAAGCCGGCTGTTGTTTAGTTGAAAATAATAGTTGAGTAGGCAGTGGATAACCAGGACCAAGTAGCGGACTAATGCCCTGCATACTATTTTGACCAAACTCTATAATTGAAAACTTATTTAATTGAACGAATGCATTATCAGCAGTAATAAAATCATCAAAAGTAGCTGCTGTTTTAATTGATCGATCTTCTTCTTCCCGATTAAACAGTTTTTGCTTTTGGCTACCGGATGTAGCTTCCAGGTTTGCAGTTGATTCCCGCAACTGCATCCATAATTGTAAATCTTCTTCTTGTTGTACTAATTTTTCCTTTGTTTGAAGTGCATCTTGTAGCCAAAACACCGTATTCCGGGGTAGAAATTCAAATAACGAAATTTTTTCTCCGCTCTCAAACTGTGTTTCTACATTGGGAATGATAGTTACCTGTAATAATTTGCGCTCACTCAGTTGTGTTTCAGGATCTACAATTCGGATAGAATCAACATCATTGCCGAACAGTTCTACCCGATAAGGTTTTTCATTTCCATAGGAATAAATATCAAGTATGCCACCCCGTAGTGCAAATTGCCCGGGTTCATATACAAAATCTGTTCGTTCAAACCCATAATTCACCATTTTCTCCATCAATCCATTTACATCCAATGTATCGCCGGCTTTAATATGTATTATATTAGCGGAAAGGGTAGCAGGAATTACTACTTTTTCAAACAACGCTTCCGGATAGGTAATTAATGCCCCGGTACGACTGCCGGTAGCCAACGCAAATTTGGTAAGTGTTTCTGTTCGCATCATTACATGCGACGCATTGAGCAGCCGGAAATTTTTTCGATTTTTAAAAGAAGAAGGGAAATAAAAAAAATTTAAGGCCCCCGTTAAACTCTCCAGGGTATTATGCAGGTAGGCTGCCGCTTCTGCATCTTCGCAAACAACTACATGATTTAGTTTGCCGGCAGCCTCCTGTAAAAAAATACTTCCAATTACAAAAGCGGAAACACTTCCCTGTAAATTTTTTAATTGAATAAGTTGGGGCTGGTCAATAGAAAGTTTGTCCGCCAGTTCTAAAAGGCGGGGGGTATGCTGATAATTTTTAATTAATGCTTCCAGGCTCGTGCTCACGCTGACTAAAGTCCTTTAAAGAACAGCAAATTTATTGATTTATCCCCTCCTTTTCATCAATTATTTCGTATCGTCTTTAATAAACAGCGTCATAGTCAACTTTAATTATTATTTCACTATACCTTCCGGCAACCACCTTAATCGGTGCAATCGTATTGTCCTTGTCGAAGGTATTGGCATAAAAGAGTTCGCCCTTCTTAGTAAATATAGAATACTCGCCGGGCTCGAGTCGGATTTTGAATTTGCCTTTGGCATCCGTTCGTATCTCTTTTATCAGGTTGGTTTGAATGGAAGTATAAAATGAAGAACTATTTTGCCTTTCTACTTGTTGTAAAGTTGTTTTTTCATATATATATAGCGTTGTTTGAAACGGTTTGGGCGCAACGGAAGGTAAATCGGGAGAGGGCATCTGATTTCCGGAAATGATGAAAACGGTCCCTTTAATACCGTTCTTTTTGCGAAAACAATAATTCGTGAAAGAACTCGTCAGTAATAATAGCATTAATAGCGAGCTAACATGAATAATATTTTTTTTGTGAACCATTGCAGGGTTTATTTATATTTATAATTGATTTCTGAAAAACAAATTACTTATTTCTTATTACTATACATTAATAAATTTTTTATGCGCATAATCCGTTTTTTAATTTTACCTGTAATTGTTTTTACCTGTTTACCCGCATTTGTATTTTCACAGGTGATAACAAAAACAAGCATCCTTAAAGAAGCTGCTTTACAACAAGCTTCCCTCGAGAAAAAGCAAGGGGAGCAATTAATAAAATTAGCGCTTGAAAAAAAATGGCCGTTAACTATTGAGGGCAAGAAAGGGAAATACGCAGTACTTACTGGTATAGACTTCCAGGGGTATCCAATGTATACGACCACTGATAATAATATCCGTTCCGCAGCTACAATAGGTACTTCAAAATTGTGGGCCGGTGGCTCCACCGGATTAAATTTAAGTGGATCCAGTAATTCAGTGAAAGGTAAATTAGGTATATGGGATGGCGGTAAAATAAGAAATACACATATTGAATTTGGGAATAGGATCACACAACGGGATAATGCCACGCAGCTTACTGATCATGGAACCCATGTAACCGGAACATTGATGGCCAGCGGTATTAACCCAATTGCACGGGGAATGGCTTACGGAATACAGGAACTGATCGCCTATGACTTTAATAATCATCTTTCGGAAATGTTAGGAGAAGGAGCCAATCTTCTGGTTTCAAATCATTCGTATGGTTCAATTGCCGGGTGGCGATTTAATGATACTGACAATCGATGGGAGTTTTGGGGACAGGCAGGTACAACCGAAGATTATAAATTTGGATATTATTCTACGGATGCACAAATTTGGGATTCTATTGCTTACAATGCGCCTTTTTACCTAATTGTAAAATCTGTTGGTAATTCGAGAAGTGAGAATGGCCCTGCAGTAGGTGAAGCGTACTGGCGATTTGACGCAGGAGGTAGCATGGTAAGTTCTGGCAATCGGCCGGCCGGAATCAGCAACAATGATTCCTATGATATTATTCCAACTTATGGTAGTGCAAAAAATATTTTAACAGTTGGAGCTGTTGATCCAATTGAATCTGGATATAGCCGCAAAGAAGATGTAGTGCTCTCCGACTTTAGTAGTTGGGGGCCAACGGACGATGGTCGTATTAAACCAGATATTGTTGCTAATGGGGTTGATCTTATTTCTACCTATGGTACGGGGGATAACGATTATGCTAATTTAAGTGGAACATCAATGTCTTCTCCCAGTGCCGCTGGTTCATTATTTTTATTACAGGAGCACTATAATAAACTTCACCCTGGTATTTTTTTGAGGGCCGCCACCATCAAAGCTATTGCTATTCATACAGCAAGTGAATCGGGACCGACCGCCGGACCTGATTATCAGCATGGGTGGGGCCTTTTGAACATGGAAAAGGCTGCGGCTGTTATCACGTCTAATAACACAAAACAGCTAATACAGGAAAATATATTAAATAATGGCGCAACTTTCTCGTTGCCGGTGATTGCTTCTGGTGATGGTGACCTAACAGCTACCATTAGCTGGACTGATCCGAAGGGAGCCGTAGAAACTTCAAGCATTCTCAATAACCCAGCTTTAAAATTGATTCACGATCTGGATATAAGAATAAAGAAAGGTGCAACAATTTACCAACCTTGGATTCTAAATCCTGCAGCACCCTCGGGGGCTGCTCAAAAAGGAGATAATTTTAGAGACAATGTAGAAAAAGTGGAAGTTACAGATGTAATACCTGGTGAATCCTATGTGATTGAGATTAGTCATAAAGGCGTTTTACAAAGGGGTTCACAAGCATATTCTTTGGTTGTAAGCGGTGTTGGTGGACAAGCTTATTGCAGTTCGGCACCTTTAAGTACAGTTGGTGCAAGAATTGACAGTGTTTCATTTGGTACACTGCAAAAGGGAAATACACCTGGATGTACCAGTTATACAAATTATACCACTTTTACTGCTGGAATAGAAACGAATTCGTCCGTTCCATTTTTTGTGAAGGTTTCCAGTTGCGATGCAACAGCTGCCTCAAAAATCGTAAAAGCATTTATTGATTTTAACAACGATGGTGATTTTATCGATGCAGGAGAATTGATTGCTACCAGCACTGTAATAAACGGCACCGGTAATTTTTTTGGAACGGTGAGCATCCCGGCAGGATTAGCAACAAACAACTATAGTATAATGAGGGTCATTGTTCAGGAAACAACGGTTGCAACAACTATTAATCCATGCGGAACTTATTCAAATGGGGAAACACAGGATTTCAGGATTCAATTTTTAGCGCCTTCAAAAGATCTGGGAATTGTATCGGTGGTATCTCCGGTTGCGGGAGATTGTTCAAACAACAATCAGTATATCTCCATAAAAATTAAAAATTACGGAAGATCTGCTCAATCTAATATACCCGTAACCGTAACCGTTGTAAATGGTGCTACCACAGTGGCAACTATTAATGCTACCTACCCTGCTACTATTGCCGAGTTCAGTGATGCTACCTATACTTTACAAACACCTTTTGTGGCTGTTGGTGGAAATAGCTATACTATAACTGCAAGTACAGGGCTGGCAGGAGATCAAAACACGGTGAACAATCAATTAATTACTCCAGTTGCCATTGCTGCTAACGCTGCCGCCCCCACGGGACAGGCTGAAATTTGCGGAACAAATCTTGCCATATTAAAGGTAACTAGTCCTACAGCTGCTGCTTCTTATTCCTGGTTTGATGCCCCGGGCGCCACCGTTCCAATTGCGTCTGGGCCCAATGCGAGCTCGTCGGTAATAACCGGCAATAAAACCTATTATGTTTCCAAAAATGAAGCAGCCACTACTACAGGGCCGGTTAATAAATTAGCATTTACCGATGGTGGCTACAATGCATTCGTTGGAAATTTTGTTCGCATTAATAATACCGTTCCCGTTTTAATAGAAAACGTTCGGCTATATACTGGAAATGCTGGTAGAATACGATTTACGGTTGCTGATATTTCGAATTTCAATGAAACAAATGGCTCTTATAGTTATTTGCCTCTATCCAGTACTACCATCAATGTGTATGCAACGGATCCAACGCCACAAGCAGGCTTACAAAATGGTAACGATCCCGCCGATTTAGGTGCAGTCTTTCTATTGAATCTACCGGTAATACCTACCGGAGATCATGCCATTATTGTTGAGTGCCTTGATGGTGCAACAATTTTTAGAAATAATAATATCGCTACCAATCCCTACCCCTATTCAATTCCAGGTATTTTTTCTATTACGGGTAATAGTGCTGTTCAGGCGGGTGATGCTAATTTTTATCAAAAATTCTATTATTTCTTTTATAATATGAAAATTGGATTAGCAGAATGTGCAAGCCCCAGAACAGCTATTGTTGCTTCCACCGCAACCGCACCGACTATAACTGCTTCGGGGAATACCTTTACCAGTTCGGCTGCTACAAGTTACGAATGGTACCGAAACAACAGTAGTATACCAGGGGCTACCTCTCAAAGTTATACCGCTACCCAGGCAGGTGTTTATAAAGTTTTCGCATCGGATGCATTGGGATGCCGTTTATTTTCAAACGAAATTACTTCAACGATAACAGCAGTGATTGACATTGATGCTGCAGAAATTGGTTTGAAAACTCTTCCAAACCCAAACAATGGAAACTTTACGTTGCAGTTTGAAGTAAAAAAGAAAGCAGATATGGTGATAAGTTTGGTAAATATAACCGGCCAGGAAGTATACAGAAAAACATATCCGGGTTTTATTGGTAAATTTTCTGAACAATTTTCTGTCAATAAAATTTCTTCGGATGCATACATGTTAAAAATTCAGCACGGTAGTAAAGTCTATCTTAGAAAAATACTAATCGTTCGATAAAACATATATCTATCGTAAAACAAAGGTTGCTTGTAAAAACGGGCAACTTTTATTTTTTTGAAATACCTGGTTAGTTTCATTCTAGGTACCAAATAACAATAAAGATATTTCTTGCTATGAAATAAAATAAATAGTAGCTTTCCAAAACGATTGCTTGCTATTAAAGGCGGGCCACTTGAGCGGTTCTAATAACCGCTCATTTTTTTT
Source organism: Chitinophagaceae bacterium (assembly GCA_046153465.1). Taxonomy (GTDB): domain Bacteria; phylum Bacteroidota; class Bacteroidia; order Chitinophagales; family Chitinophagaceae; genus Endoryza. Next base: position 6,138 of record JBJXDV010000479.1, on the reverse strand, counting down.
GTATACCCGAATCGTTTACTTTTAACCATCATAAATCAAAAGTATGTTACAACCCTGGCGTTCCGGTAAAATCATCCGACTTCAAGATGAAACGCCCGCTACACGACGTTTCTGGATTGAGGTTCCGGAACTTTCACGGTTTGATTTTATACCCGGTCAGTTTGTGACATTGGATTTACCCATTCATGAAAAACCTAATAAACGCTGGCGCAGTTATTCAATTGCCAGTTGGCCGGATGATTCAAATGTTTTTGAGTTAATTATTGTTCGGCTGGAGGAAGGAGCAGGCACCAGCTATCTTTTTAATGAAGTAACGGTAGGCGCTACCCTATCTTTCCGTGGAGCGCAGGGAGTATTTATTTTGCCTGCTGTTCTTGACAAGCAAATTTTTCTCATCTGCACAGGAACAGGTATTGCTCCATTTAGAAGTATGATTCATCATATAAAAAAGCAGCAGATTATTTCTAAAGAAATTTATCTCATTTTTGGAAGCCGGACAAAAGCAGACCTTTTATATTATGATGAATTGAAACAATTGGAAGAGGAGCTGCCAATGTTTAATTATATACCAACATTATCACGCGAACAATGGGAAGGAAAAACAGGGTATGTACATGCTGTTTATGAAGAAATTTGCAAAACACTTATGCAATCAGACGACAATGGAATGATGTTGCCGAAACCAGCCCGCTTTTATTTATGTGGCTGGAAAAATATGATAGACGAAGCTAAGCTTCGAATTACCGCATTAGGATACGATAAAAAAAGTATTCATCTGGAAATCTATGGATGATTTTTAACTTCCGGCCTGGTGCTTCAAAATTACAGAATTACCCAATAGTTTTTTACGGGAAGCTACATCAGGCATTTTTTCTACTGATCTTTCTTCTTTGCCAGAACTAATTGAAATAACTGGAATCGGTGGTTCGGTGATTGATTTTATTAAATCTATTTTATCACGCTGCAACTGCAATATTTCTGCGTGGCACGAAAGCATTTCTCTTTCTAAATCAACTATTTTTTTATGCAAAGAATTGAGCTGGTTCTTTCGAAAAATAAATCCAATAATAAAAAACATCAAAGCCAACCCTGCTAAAACAAAAACATTTACATAAACCTGGATAGCAATCATAAGCAAGCTATTACATGTTTGAACTGGTACTAAAATGGATAAGGTTGAACTACTACGTTTAAAATAAAATTATACAAAGCAGCACAGATCAGGAAATCTGATTTTCCACAATTTCTCTTACTTTGTTAATAGAAATTCTTTCTTGCTTCATGGTATCCCTGTATCGTATAGTTACGGTATGATCTTCTTTCGATTGATGGTCGATTGTTATACAAAAAGGAGTTCCCAGGGCGTCCATTCTTCTGTATCTTTTCCCTATTGCATCCTTTTCTTCATAAAAGCATCGAAAATGGGGTTTACACTTATCCATTATTTCTCTTGCGATTTCTGGTAGGCCATCTTTTTTTATTAAAGGTAAAATGGCGAGTTTAATAGGTGCAAGCATCGGTGGCAGTTTCAATACTACTCTGCTATCTTGCTTTTCTTCTGTGCTTAGATCTTCTTCAACAAACGAATTACTCATTACTAACAAAAACATTCGGTCTAATCCAATAGAGGTTTCAATTACATAAGGAATATAATTACCAAAGGGTTTGCCTGTAGATTCATCGATTTCATTATCGAAATACTGCATCTTTTTTTTACTGAACAACTGGTGTTGACTTAAATCAAAATCACCCCTTGAGTGTATACCTTCTACTTCTTTAAAACCGATAGGAAATTCAAATTCAATATCACATGCAGCAATAGCGTAATGGGCTAATTTAGGATGATCATGAAAACGATATTTTTCCTGAGAAATACCTAAACTTAAATGCCAATTCAACCGTTGTTCTTTCCAGTAATCATACCAACGCTGTTGTGTTCCCGGCCGAATAAAGAATTGCATTTCCATCTGTTCAAATTCCCGCATCCTAAAAACAAATTGCCTCGCTACAATTTCATTGCGAAATGCTTTTCCCGTTTGAGCAATTCCAAAGGGAATTTTCATTCTGCCGGTCTTTTGAACATTTAAGAAATTTACAAATATTCCCTGTGCAGTTTCAGGTCGCAAATAAATTTTATTTTCTTCTTCATTAGCAGAGGCCGTCGATCCAAATTCGGTTGAAAACATTAAGTTGAATTGCCGGATATCCGTCCAATTTGCAGTTCCGCTAACGGCACATTTAATTTTATTTTCCTCAATTAATTTTTTTAATCCCGAAAAATCGTCTTTAGCAAGAAACGCTTCCATTGTTTCAATCAAATCTATTGATTCTTTTTCTTTCCCTTCCGTAGTTAACTGCTCGGCATATCCCTCAATCAGATGATCCACGCGGTATCTTTTATTACTGTCTTTATTATCTATCATTGGATCATTAAAATTATCGACATGCCCGCTGGCTTTCCATGTTGTAGGATGCATAAAAATAGCAGCATCAATGCCTACAATATTTTCGTTCAATTGGGTCATATTCTTCCACCAATAATCGCGGATATTTTTCTTTAATTCGCTTCCCCACTGGCCATAATCATATACTGCTGCTAATCCATCGTATATTTCGCTGGAGGGGAAGATGAAACCATATTCTTTACAATGAGAAATTATCGCCTGGAATTTTTTTGTATCATTTGCCATAGTTACAAAGATAACCAGCTAACTACACCCCTGTTTGAAACAGTATAAAAATTTTTGATAACAACACCTGATGTTATGTTAAACCTTTTCTGCCTGCTAATTTTTTATTGTATTGGGATACAGAACTCTTTTCACAAATTATAATTACCTTTCTTCGTGAATCTTTTTAGTCAAAAACACAAACTACCTGGAGGCTCTCACAAAAAAGAATTTTCATTACACTTCTCAGAATCTCTGCGGTTATCTTTTTGCCACAAAGGCGCGAAGTATTTTTAAGATGCGTCCTTATTCATTTATATCGATGGTTACACGACAATTTATTCCTGCCATAACACAACTCTATCTTCCTGGTTCATGATCAAGATAGATTTTTACAAAAGAAGTCTTCAGTAATTATCAAAAAATTATTTTAGCTTTTCATTGTTCAAATGCCTGTCAGCATCCCGCAATGTTTTCTTTTCAAAGTTCTTTTGAAGAGATTCCTCAAGGTTGATCCCCGTTTGATTTGCCAGGCAGAGTAATACCCACAGCACATCGGCCATTTCATCTCCGAGGTTGCTGTTTTTATCTGTTTCTTTAAAAGATTGTTCACCGTAAGTACGAACCATCAGGCGCGATAATTCACCTACTTCCTCCATTAAAATACCAAGGTTAGTAAGTTCATTAAAATACCGCACTCCTGCAGTTTGTATCCATTTATCCACTTGTTGCTGCGCTTCCTGTATTGTCATTGAACATAAATTTTATTTTGCAGACTCTATTATTTTAATTTTCATAGCGGCAGCAATTGAAAGAGCCCTTTGCTTAGCTATTGTTGCAAGTTTGCCTTCATAAAGTTCGTCAACAGTTGAATTGGATAATTGAATCCAGCGACTAAAGTGCTTTTCTTCCAATGGCGACAATTGATGTAAATGCAAATGAGGCGCTATTGCATTTTTTTTGTAATTAGATCCTCCCAACAATACCATCTCCCAAAAATCAGTTATAACGGGCAAATGTTCCGCCATATTTATTTTTTTTACAGTCGTAAAAAAATACCCAATTACTTCATCATTCAATGCCTTAGAGTAAAAGACTTCTAATAAATGAATAATATCCTGCCTTGTTTCGATATCTGAATTCAATTACTCCTTATTTTTTGTATCAACAATAATAGTCACAGGTCCATCATTCAGCAGTTCAATTTTCATATCTGCGCCAAATTCACCGGTCGCAATTTCCTGGTCAAGATCATTCGTTAACTGCCCGATTAGTTGCTCGTACATTGGAATAGCTATTGCCGGTTTACTAGCCCGGAGATAGGAAGGTCGATTCCCTTTTTTGATAGCTGCGTGCAGGGTAAACTGGCTCACCAATAGAATAGAACCTCCGGCTTCCTTAACCGATAAATTCATTACGCCTTGCTTGTCATCAAAAATCCGGAGATTAATAATTTTACTGCTCAGCCAAACAATATCTTCAGTATTGTCAGCGTCTTCTATACCAACGAAAATCAGCAAACCCTTTTGTATAAAAGACCGTAATTTATTATCAATGGTAACACTGGCCTTTTGCACCCGTTGAATAACTGCCCGCATAGTAGTTTTAAATATATTTTACCTTTAGAAAATGAAGATAGACGTTTCAAAAGAAATAAAATTTAGAACGGCCAGGAGTGGGGGTAGTGGAGGTCAAAACGTTAATAAGGTGGAAACCATGGTAGAAGGCTATTTTAACCCCAGTCAATCATCCCTATTCAACCTGGAACAGAAGGAATTGATTACCAAAAAACTGGCAAAAAAATTGAATTCGGAAGGGTTTTTGCAAGTTAAAAGCCAGGTTCACCGAAGCCAGTTGGAAAACAAGGCTGAAGTGATTCAAAAAATGAATGTGTTATTAGAATTAAGCCTGAAAAAAGAAAAAAAACGCATTTCCACTAAAGCAAGTAAAGCTTCAAAAGAAAAAAGAATTGATTCAAAGAAAAAGCTGGGCCTGCATAAACAAAACCGTAAAAGAATAATCTATAAAGATTTATAAACCCGAACCATGAAAAATTTATTGTGCAAAAAAAATCCTTTACTGATTTTCACAATTGTCGCAGGCTTGCTGCTATTTAGTTCCTGTAAAAAAGATTACAGTGCAGAAGATGTTCCTATCCCACCAGTAGTAAAAGATCATAATCTGGTATTAAACTTCAAAGCGGTATCAGATACATTGCCCCTTGAATTTGGAAAAAATTACAGGAATTATTTCAAGCAAAATTTTTCTGTCAAAACTTTTAAATTTTATATTCACGATATTGAAATGATAAATACTGATTCGGGAAGAGTTTTTCGTACCAGTGCAGATAAATATTTTCTGGTTGATTTTTCAGATTCTACTACTACAAGTATTAAATTATCAATCTTACCTTTTCAGTACAATCGAATAAGTTTTGTTATTGGTGTGGATAGTGCACGCAATGTAAGTGGCGCTCAAACAGGGCCCTTGACCCTGCGAAAGGAATGTTTTGGACCTGGAACACCGGATACATAATGGCAAAACTGGAAGGCAATTCATCATCTTCACCATCGGGAATTTTTGAATACCATATTGGAGGCTTTAAAGAATCAGAAAGTGTAATTAAAAAACCAGTACTGCTATTTCCATTCGGAGAAAGCCTTGATCTTAAGCCTGAAAAAACAAGCGAGATTACCGTTACCGCCAACGTTAACAGTTGGTTTTACAATCCACACGACATTAAATTCAACGAAAATCCATCTGTTACCACTCCGGGTACACTCGCCAAACAAATTGCGGAAAACTATTCAAAAATGTTTACTGTTGTAGGTGTAAAAAACGAATAACTTTTGGTTATACGATGGACGATACGAATTTCATTATTCATTTTAACAAGTGTAATAATAATAAGTGCCTGCAAAAAATCAGGGTCGGAGAAAAAAGCTCCTACCCTTTTATCATTTTCAATTCCGGCCGGATTTCCTGATCCAACCTATAAATTCACTGCCAATCCTCTTACAGAAGAAGGATTTCAACTAGGGCGAAAACTTTTTTATGATGGCCGCTTATCAAAAGATGGCAATTTTGCCTGTGCCTCCTGCCATCAACAATTTGCAGGCTTTGCAAATTTCGATCATTCTTTAAGCCACGGTTTTAATAACCAGTTTACAACCCGCAATGCGCCCGGGCTTTTTAATCTTGCCTGGCATAAAGAAATGCATTGGGATGGTGGCATTGTTAACATCGAAGTACAACCGCTGGCACCTATCACCGCTCCCAATGAAATGGCAGAAGATATTAATGCTATTATTAAAAAACTTCAGTTAGATACGGCTTATCCAAAATTATTTAATGCTGCTTTTGGAGATCAAATAATCAATAGCCAGCGAATGTTATTTGCGATCACTCAATTTGCAGGCTCAATGGTTTCTGCGAATAGTAAATATGATCAGGTAAAAAAAGGAATTAC
>JBJXDV010000478.1:0-13116 GCA_046153465.1 Chitinophagaceae bacterium | reverse complement strand
CAGGGTACACGTAAATTTAGAGATTGAAAAATTACATCGGCTTCTAATTTATCTTCCTTCATATCTACCAGCAATAAAGCAAGGTCGGCATCTTCCAGGGCTCCTTTTACTGCCTGCATCATTTTCTCATGCAATTTATATTTAGGCTCAATGATACCAGGAGTGTCGGAAAAAATAATTTGGTAGTCTGGGGTATTAAGAATCCCTTTTATCCGATGTCTTGTTGTTTGCACTTTTGAAGAAACTATAGCCAGCTTTTCACCCATTAAAACATTGAGGAGGGTGCTTTTACCAGCATTCGGCCGGCCAAAAATATTTACAAATCCTACTTTCATTTAGTGAATATAAAGCAGTAAAGGTAGCTATTAATAAGTGGGTGGCTGTTATTGGTTTTTAGGGGCACAAGTCCGGACTTCAGATTGTGGTTGTTGTTTGATTTCTGAATTAATTCTGCACTAACATAAAATAAAAAAGACCCTTCCGAGCCTTTACTTGTTGCGAAGGGGAGGATCGAACTCCCGTCCGCCAACTGGCGGATAAGAGCCCTACTTTTCTTTTTTAATCAGCATCCAAATAAACTCACGTCCTTTCGCTGTTTTCAATGAACGTTCTCTTGCCATTGCGGCTGCCTTTTCCTCATACATTTCGGTATATACTAATGCCCATGGCCTGAATTTCACGGTCCATCCTTTTTTTGATAACTCATTATGAGATCGCATCCTTTCTTCTATATTCGAAGTGTAACCTATATAGATTTTGCTAAATGAACTACTGTATAATACATATACCGTATACATCAATTAAAAAAAAATTGAAGGAACCAAGAGTTCAAAGAGAACTGAAGTCGCATCAATCCTCTTTGCTTACCCAAGTAAAAAACAAATTTCGGCTGGACGAAAATAAAAAAGACCCTTCCGAGTCTTTACTTGTTGCGAAGGGGAGGATCGAACTCCCGACCTTCGGGTTATGAGCCCGACGAGCTACCGCTGCTCTACTTCGCGATGTGGGCAGCAAAGGTAACCGTATTCACTTTTAGCACCAAATATCATTTGTATTTTTACAAATTGTACATTCATAAAATGAAATATTTTATTATCCCTTTTTTGGTCTTTTTATTAATTGGATGTAAGAATAAATCCATTGAATTGCAGGAGGATAAAATTTATAGCCGACACCTTCAACGGCAGGTTATCCTTTCTATAGTTAACACACCCATACCTGAAAATAAAGAAGCATTGAATTTATTATTACTCAATGATGGACAGGATATAAAAACACTAAGGCTTAAAGAAGTAATAGATAGTTTATACAAAATGAATAAAATTCAACCATTATTGGTGGTTGCTATTCATGCAGGAGATCGTATGCAGGAATATGGTATTAGCGGGAAACCAGATTATGAAAAAAGAGGAACCCGTGCCGGATTGTATAATGCATTTGTTGATAAAGAACTCTATTCCTTTATTAAGAAAAGAGCCGGCATTCAGAAATTTAATTCGGTAACAATAGCAGGATGGTCATTGGGTGGATTATCGGCCTTTGATATTGCCTGGAATAATCCTGATAAGATTGACAAAGTTGGAATATTCTCCGGTTCGTTTTGGTGGAGAGACAAAGACGCTAATGACTCCACTTATTCGGAAGAAAAAAATCGAATTGTTTTTGCTACAATAAAAGCCGCAAGAAGAAAGCCTTCCACAAAGTATTGGTTCTTTACGGGCAGCCTGGAAGAAACCAGCGATCGTGATAAAGATGGAATAATAGATGTACAAGATGATACAGAAGATATTCGGTTATTGCTGATGGAAAAAGGACTGGCCCGAAAAGAAGAAATGCCGTTAGTGATTGACAAATTGGGAAAGCATGACCTCAATACCTGGAGTAGACAATTACCTGAATTTCTATTATGGGCATATGGAAAATAAAACAAGCGTTGAATGTTACTCAACGCTTGTTCAGTACTTATATTAAAATAGTTAACTTCTTCTGCTAACCGTGCTTGCTCCATTGCTTTTTAGATCACGAATTTTTCCTTCCCCTTTATAATATATGCCACTCGCACCACTCGCACGTGCATTCAATTCAATATTGACCGTAATTTTAATATCAGATGCACCACTTGCATCGGCTGTGCAATTGTCGGCTATCAAATCATATCCGGTAAATTCACTCGCGCCACTTGCCCTTATTTTAAGGTTTGTAACCTTTCCTTTTTTTATTTTTACATCCGATGCACCGCTAATATCTACGTTCAATTCGTTTGCTGTTATTTCCCCATCAAAGTCGCTTGCCCCAGAGAAATTCAGATCAAGTTCATTTAATTTGATACCACCATTCGTTTTTACATCGCTAGCGCCCGAGGCCGTTAGTTTTATAAGATTTTTAAAGGAAACATAAACTTTCAATTTTCTATTCCCATTATTTTTCCACCAATTATCTTTATTATCAAACCAAATCTTTAATACACCTTCTTCCACGGCCAATTTAATTCTGTTCCGTTGTTCTTCATTAATAGCACTAACAGCAATCGCTTCTTCTTCTCCCTGCGAGAGATAAACATCGATAGCATTTGAAACTTTAATAGCCTGGAAACTTCCACTAAGTTTACGAACCTCGGCATTCGGGTCGTTGTATATCGACTTTTGAGCCAATAAAGAAATAACTGGAAAAAGCAACAATATCAACAACAGGTTTTTTTTCATATCTAATATTTTAAGAAAGCTAAAATTAACTTTTACGTGTTACACTGCCACCACTACTTGTATGCACATCTCTTATTAATCCATTCCCTTTGAAATAAATATATCCGCCACTAGATGCTTCAACAGAAAGTTCCTTATTAACAGTAACCTCAATGCCTGCTCCACTGCTTGATTCTGCATCGCAATTTTCTACGGTGAGATTATACCCCCGGAAAGTACTGCCACTACTGCCTTCTATTTTTAATTTGCCATCAATAGTGCCAGATATAATTATCGTTGACCCACTGCTCTGGTCTACTTCCAGCGAAGAAGCTTCTATTTTCCCTTTTATAGATGCCCCACTGGAAGCATCCATAGTAAGATCACCCGATTTAATGGAGCCTTCAATTACAATATCAGAACCCGAAGAAGCATGAATCAAATCTAAATCCTTTGCAGATACATATACCCTTAAATTTTTATTGCTGAAATTTTTCCAAACCTTCCAATTTTCTGTTTCAAAATAGATTTTCAAAATACCATCTTCTACGACAGTTTTAATTTTATTGCGATGTTCCGTATCATTTGCACTTACGGCAACGGCTATGGCGTTACTCTGGTTAAGGTAAACAGTTATTCCATGGGAACTTTTTACGCCGTGAAAAGCTGGCACCTCACGGACCTCAGCATTGGCATCATTTATTTGCTTTTGTGCAATCAGGCATGAAGACAATATTAATAGTGCAGTACTAAATAAAAGGATTTTTTTCATAAAAACGTTTGATTAATGATGTATAAAAAATCTAAATGTTGCACGCCCTTAATTTCTTTTGGTAACACTTCCTCCACCACTTGATGAATTTCGCTTAATAATTGGATTGCCTTTATAGTCAATATCACTTCCTCCAGATGCTTCCGCAAAAATTTCTTTCGAAACATTTAGGTGAGCATCGCTTCCCCCACTTGCCTCAACAATGGCAAATTCAGCCTGCAGGTCATATCCTAAAAAATCGCTGCCGCCGCTTGCGGTTACTTTTAAATTAGTTGCTGTACCCTTCACCCGACCATCAGAACCGCCACTTAAACTAATAAAAAGTTCATTAGCGTTTAGTTCGCCTGTAAAATCACTCCCTCCAGAAAGATTGATTTTTAAATTATTTGTAGTAACGATCCCTTCAACAATTACATCTGAACCACCAGAAGCAGTAAGAACATCTATATCTTTAACCGAGATATATGCTTTTAACTTACGATCTCTCCATGTGATGTAAAATCCGTTTTCACTACCATAGGATATTCGAAGAACCCCATTTACGACTTTCGTAACAATTTTGTTGCGGTACTCAATTTTATTAGCACTTATAGCCACGGCTTGCTCCTTACCCTGTGTCAAATAAAGGTCTATCCCATCTTCGATAAAGATGCCATGAAAAGCATCCACTTTGCGCATACTACTATTGGGATCACTAATAACCTTGCCAGTTTGAGCGAATGAACTATTAAAAACCGCAACTGTAAATAAGAACAGATAGATTGGTTTCATATTCTTTTTTTATTGAAACGGGCAGGTTCACCAAAATGTTACAAAGCGATTAAAATGATTTTGCCCTTATCTTTACAAAATCTTTATTAGATAGTAAAAGACATCAGATTCCCGGGGTGCTGAGTGACTGAGTTTGCTGAAGGGCGTTCCTTCATTTAAACCCACGCATAAGGCTGAGATAAGACCCGTTGAACCTGGACAGGGTAATGCCTGCGCAGGGAAGGTAGCATGTATTGGTTTCTACACTTCACTTTCGCAGCATTTCTCCTAATTCAATTTTTTAACTCTAAATCTTTAACAAGATGAGAAAATTGTTATTAGGGATTTGCTTCAGTTTGTTAAATCAAATTGTTCTCTCCCAAGTTATTTCCGGCAAGGTAGTAGATGCCTCAACAGGTTCTCCTATTCCTTCAGTTACTGTTGAACTGGATAATCAACACAGCGTTATTACTAATGAAAGCGGATTATTTATTTTTTCAAAACTAAAATCAGGCAATTACCAGCTCCGGCTAAGTAGTATTGGCTATAAGTCGTTCGAAATTTTTGCATCAACCAAAGAAACTCCTTTGGTTTTAAAAATGGATCAATGGAAATTATTTATGCAGCCCATTGAGGTAAAAGCAGTGCGTGCCGGCGACAAGGCGCCTTTTGCAAAAACAACACTAACAAAAAAAGAAATTGAAAAATTGAATTTGGGTCAGGACCTACCGTTTATTTTAAATCAAACACCTTCCGTAGTTATTAATGCTGACGCAGGTAACGGAGTGGGTTACACTGGCATTAGAATTCGTGGAACAGATGCTACCCGAATTAATATGACAATTAATGGAATTCCATATAATGATGCCGAATCGCAAGGACTTTTTTTTGTAAACTTGCCCGATATTGCCTCCTCGGTTAACAATATACAAATTCAAAGAGGTGTTGGAACCTCCTCAAATGGTACAGGTGCTTTCGGTGCTACCATAAATTTCAGTACCAATGAAGTAAATACGATACCCTATGCAGAAATAAATAATAGTTATGGCTCTTTTAATACCTGGAAAAATACTTTTAAGGTGGGTTCAGGCTTATTAAGCGATCACTTCACAATAGACGCGAGATTATCGAATATAAGCAGTGATGGATATGTAGATCGTGCTTCAAGCAAACTTTCTTCCTTCTACCTGTCTGGTGCTTTTTTAAATGAAAAAACATCGATCAGGCTAAATATATTTTCAGGCAAAGAAAAAACATATCAATCCTGGTATGGTATCACTGAAGCTGATCTAATGAACAATCGCAGTTTTAATTCAGCAGGAACAGAAAGACCCGGGGCTCCTTATGATAATGAAACCGATAATTATAAACAAGATCATTATCAGCTATTCATGAATCACCAGCTAAACAAAAATATAGCAGTTCAAACCGCTTTGTATCTAACAAAAGGCAAAGGTTATTACGAACAATATAAAGCAGCGCAGGAATTTTCAAAATATGGTTTGAACGATATGATTATCGCAACAGACACCATTTCTAAAACAGATCTTATCCGGCAGTTATGGCTTGATAACAATTTTTTCGGACAGGTATTTTCCTTGCAATACAAAAAAAATAAGAATCAATTAACCATTGGGGGAGGCTGGAGCCGATACAATGGAAATCACTTTGGAGAAATTATTTGGGCCGCTGCTGGTGTACCAGACCGTTATAAATGGTACAATCATGATGCCTATAAAACTGATTTCAATGCATATGCCAAATGCCAATTCAGCCTTTCGCCCGGCATCAGCCTATTTGCTGATCTTCAATATCGAAGGATATTTTACAATATTGATGGTTTTCGAGATAATCCAACAATTAAGATTAAAGAAAATTACAGTTTTCTAAATCCCAAGCTGGGAGTTAACTATTCAATTCAAAATTACCAATTATTTTTATCCTATTCGTTGGGACAGAAAGAACCGAACCGTGACGATTTTGAAGCGGGTACAGATCAATTACCAAAATCAGAAAAACTGCATGATATCGAATTGGGAGTAGAAAAAAAGACGCTCCACTATAATTGGGGAGCAACTTTCTATTATATGCGGTATAAAAATCAATTGGTATTAACAGGAAAAGTGAATGACGTAGGTGCATATACGCGTTCGAACATACCTGTAAGTTACCGGTTAGGGCTAGAAATACAGGGAAAGGCAGTAGCTACTAATTGGCTGAATCTTGCTGGCACATTCACAATAAGTCGCAATGAAGTAAAGAATTTTGTAGAATTTTATGATGACTATGATAATGGCGGGCAAAAAAAAATCAACCATGGAACTACTTCTATTGCTTATTCTCCCACTGTAGTGGCAGGAGTTACTGTTAATTTTATTCCTGTTCGAAATTTGGAGATCAGTTTACCCGGGAAGTATGTTAGCCGGCAATACCTGGATAACACTTCTAATAAGGCTCGGAGTCTTAAAGAATTTTATGTGCAGGATTTACGAATTGGTTATACTTTGTATAAATCACTTTTCAAGGAAACCACCTTTGTATTGCAACTTATAAATGTATTCGATAAAAGATATGAACCTAATGGGTATACATTCACCTATCAGTATGGAGGAGTAATTACGACAGAAAATTATTATTTCCCAATGGCTGGAAGAAATTTTATGATAGCATTGCAAGTGAGGTTATAGGACCCTAATAACATAAAATACCAACTAATAAGCAAGCATCGCAATAGATACGAAAAATAATGGCTGCAATTTCGGCAGCCATTTTAATATCCTTGCTCAACAACTCAATTTACGATTGATAATAGCCTTGTATACTAAACTATTTTTTTATAAATTTTTCCTGCCAGGCCAGCATTCCCCCAATCAGGTTTTTTGTATTTTTAAATCCGAGCATATCGAGTACCTGGCAAGCCTGACCGCTTCTGTTTCCGCTTCGGCAATAAACAATCAATTCTTCGTTTTTAAACTCATCGAGTTCATCTACCTGCATAGATTGAATTTTTCCTAATGGAATTAATGCACCACCAATATTAAACTCTGCATTTTCATGTGGCTCTCTCACATCCACAATATTTATTTTTTCTCCTGCGTCAATTCTTACTTTTAGTTCTTCTGAGGTAATATTTTGCATAAAAATTAGTTTTTTTATTTTTGATCTGTTGAATCGATTAATTGCCGGACAGGCTTCTGGACACTTAAAAAAAGATCCACAGTTTGTCCCTGCCGAACCCTGTTTAATCTATGATCCGCAGTATACCGTTCGGGGCTTTGTTGTTTTACATAAGCATTCGTCGTATCCGTTACATCGGCATCCGGAACAGCTATACCAACGATTAAACCTGTTGATTCGATTGCGATTTTTGCTTCGTAATAAGACATTCCAAAAAGATCGGGCACAGAAAATTCATCTAGTCCCAAACCGCTTCCCAATATCAGGTCGATGGTTGCCCCCATCCTGATTTTCGTGCCCGGCTTAATTCGGTCACCATTATGCGTACGTTGTTCCAATACAGAGTTTTTTGCAAGGTCTGCGCGGTAAGAAGTATCGCCAAGTTTTAGATTATACTGCTTCAATACTATTTCTGCACTTCTAAAACTCAATCCTTCCAAAAGCGGCATTTCAATACTTGGTGCCACAGATCGATTAATTGTTAAATAGACAATACGATTTCTTTTTACAACTTCATCTGCCTCTGGAAATTGCCGCAATACCGAAAGAGATGCAGCGGTATCGTTGTAAATCGAATCTTGAATTTCAACTTCAAAGCCTTGTTTTTCCAAAATCTTTTTTGCTTCCGTGTACGGCTTTCCTGTAACAGCCGGGATAGTAAGTGTACTTCCATGGCTGGTAATATAGTTTAAGGACAATAGAAAAAGGAGCAAGAGAAGTGTTACCAGTACAAGGCTAAAAAGAATGTTAACCCATAAAGGTTTTCCGGTAATGAATTTAAGCACAGCTTATATAATTTTAGATTTTAGCATTTCCTCTTCCAATTATCGGGCTTTCCTTGACAATGCCTCTTCAATAAGTGACGAATAAAAATCTTTTAATGATAATCCCATAATTTGTACCTGTTGTGGTATAATACTTACTTCACTTTGGCCGGGTACAGTATTTATTTCCAAAATATAAGGTTGCTTTTTTATTTCGTTATAAATAAAATCTATTCGCACAACCCCCCGGCAATTAAAAACTTCATAAACTTTTTTTGCAGTATTTCGAATGTTGGATCTCATTTCTTCATTAATATCAGCCGGAGTTTTTTCATCGCTCATTCCCTGGTATTTCGCTTCATAATCAAAAAAATCTTTTTTTGTCATTATTTCCGTGATGGGTAAAACAACTATTTCCTTAATCGTACGAAAAACACCTACTGTAAACTCTCTGCCAGCAATAAATTCTTCTACTAAAACCTGGTCATCTTCCTTGAATGCCTTTATTAACGCTTCATCTAATTCGTCGGCTTTATTTACTTTACTCATTCCTATACTACTACCACCATTATTGGGTTTTACAAAAACCGGTAAACTCAATTGAGCTAAAATATCCTTCGGTGATAAAGAATTATTTTTAAAAAGATGCAATGATTTTGCTGTATGGATGCCAGCAAAAGCAGCTATTGCTACGGTATACCTTTTATTAAAAGTAAGTGCTGAAGTTGCAGCATCACAGGATGTATAAGGAAGACCAACGAGATCAAAATAGCCCTGGAGCTTTCCATCCTCGCCAGGAGTTCCATGAATGCCGATTAGTACAGCATCAAAATTAATTTTACTGCCATCAACAGACAATGAAAAATCTTTCCGATCGACCTCAACGTTTACTCCCCTGTTGTCGTAAAACCATCCTTTAGGAGTAATGTCGATTTTATATAATTCAAACTTATTGGTATCTACATTTTTTTCAATGGTAATTGCGCTTTTATAGGAAATCACAGCTTCGCTTGAATATCCTCCGGTAACAAATGCAATAACAGGTTTCATGAAAGAGTTCTATTTTAAGCAAATAAACGAAAAGGAATTGGATTTAGAAAGGCATCAAATCTGACGGTAGCAAAGAGAGTATGGAAATCAAGAAAGATTTGAAAAATAAGCCGCTGGCAGTTTGTTAAGCGGCGTTTATTACAATAAATACTTTGTGTTTTTTCTTTTCCAATGAACATAAGAAAGGTGAAGGAAGTTGCCCCTTCACCTTTTTACGACGGGAAATATCACCCGCCTTCTTGGGGTAGCACGAGTGCTACCTTTTTATATAGAACAGGGAAGTTACGATTAACAATTGCCCGTTTCCAAATTTTGAGCGCTATAATTATGCACAATACAAAAAAAGTCAGATATGCATCTTTGCTTTCTTTGCCATTAACTCGTCTACCGTTTCTTTGTACATGTCATCAGGCACACAGCAATCTACCGGGCAAACCGCTGCACATTGGGGTTCTTCATGAAAACCCTGGCACTCGGTGCATTTATTGGGGACAATATAATATACGTCTACACTAACCGGTGGATTTTTTAGATCTGAGTCAATAACAGTACCATCCAATAGTGTAAACGGACCCTTGATGGTGGTTCCATCCGAAATGGACCATTCAACTCCGCCTTCATAGATAGCGTTATTAGGACATTCAGGCTCACAGGCACCACAGTTAATACATTCTTCAGTAATCTTTATTGCCATAGTTATGTTAGGATTTAATTGGGTTGAATACAATTATTTTTGCTGCACAAATTTAGGCAAAATGAATGTACAACTTCGAATTGAAATTTTAGAACAACTTGGAAATTATATTTTATCTGATAACAAAGAATGGCAAGCAATTAAAGAAAAAGCATTGGCCGAAAATCCATGGTTTGTACCTGAATTTATTGAAGTGGCGGCGAAAAATATCGCAACCGGTTATTTACAATCAAATTCTCTTAATTTATTTGTAGAAAAATATAAAATTCCTGCAGAAAATTTTCATCCCCGTACAGTTGGCATCGTGATGGCAGGAAACATCCCGCTGGTGGGCTTCCATGATTTACTATGTACATTTTTATCGGGCCATAGACAAAAGATCAAGCCATCTTCAAAAGATCAGGTCCTTATTAAACATCTGGTAAAAAAAATGGCCAGTTGGAATGCAGAGGCAGAGGAATTAATCGTGTTTGCCGAAATGCTAAAAGACTGTGATGCTTATATCGCCACAGGGAGCAATAATTCTTCGCTTTATTTCGAAAAGTATTTTGGGAAATATCCAACTATAATTCGTCGCAACCGAACCTCGGTCGCCATCCTCGATGGAAATGAAACAACCAGTGACCTGGAAAAATTGGCAGACGATGTGTACCTGTATTTTGGATTAGGCTGCAGAAACGTTACAAAAATTTATATTCCTGAGGGCTATGATTTTGTTCCGTTATTGACAGCTTTTAGAAAATATAATTACCTCGCTGATCACAATAAATATAAAAATAATTATGACTACCAGCTCGCAGTGTTAATTATTAATAAACGATATTATATGACCAACGAATCTATTGTATTGTATGAAGACAAACAAGTTTATTCCCCAATCAGCCAGCTTAACTACGAATTTTATACCGATAAAGAAACAATCTTGGATTCATTAAATGGAAAAACTGATATTCAATGTATAATCGGAAAAAACCATACGCCATTTGGACAGGGTCAACAACCCAGCCTAACTGATTATGCAGACGGTATTGATTCCATGAAATTTTTGCTGACAATCTGAAAAGAAGTCAGTTTATCTAAGAAATAAAGTAATCACCTGACAAGCAAAAATTGAATATAAAATAAATTGGACGGGGTGATTTGTCTTTGTTTTCCTGAACGATAATTTCCATTTTGCTTTGATTTCCACAAACATATTCTCCTTAAATTTGTATGGATAACTACGAAGACTTTAGTAAATTAATTGTTAAACTAAACGAGGGGTAGTAAAAGGCAGGATTTAGAGTTGTTATTTTGTTATGTGTCTGGTATAAAATTTGAACTACGATTTGCACGAAAAAATTCTAAAATGAAAACAAAACAGATTCTAAGTGTAGTACTCATCAGTATTGTAACTTCTGCTGCTACCTTCTGGGGATATAATAAGTTTGTACAAAAAGATGCTTATGTCTATCCTTCAAAAGTGAATAGTGAGCAGGGCAAAGATCCCATAAATTATACAGGGTTTGATGGAACAACAGGAACGGAAAATCCAATCGATTTTACCCAGGCTGCCGGTATTGCCATCCCTGCTACTGTACACATTAAAACAAAAGCAACACGGACGCCTACCAACAATCTTCCCCGTAAAAGTCCTTTTGGAGATATGTTTCCTGATTTAGATATAGATGATTTATTTGGCGACAGATCCCGTTCTTTTCCTCAGAGTGCATCTGGTTCCGGCGCAATTATCAGTGAAGATGGTTTTATTGTAACCAATAACCATGTAATAGATGGGGCAGATGAAATCAGTGTCACTCTTAACAACAAAAAAACTTTCAAAGCAAAAGTAATCGGGGCTGATCCTAGTACAGACCTTGCCGTTATAAAGATCGACGCAAAAGCACTTCCTTTTTTAATATATGGCAATTCTGATAACGTGAAAGTTGGTCAGTGGGTGTTAGCCGTAGGCTATCCTCTAACTCTTGAAACTACAGTAACCGCAGGTATCATTAGTGCCAAAGGAAGAACGTTGGAAATTAATAGGCGGCAAAGTGCCATGCCCGTTGAATCATTTTTACAAACAGACGCTGCCGTTAACCCCGGAAATAGTGGCGGCCCCTTAATAACAACCGACGGTAAGTTAATTGGTATTAACTCAGCAATTGCTTCCCCTACCGGTGCATTTGCCGGTTATTCGTTTACTATTCCGGTAAACATCGTAAAGAAAATTATTGCGGATATAATAAAATTCGGAACTGTTCAAAGAGCATTCCTTGGTATTCAATACCCTCGCGATAATTTAAGTGAAGATGTGAAAAATCAAAATGGTATTAAGGAAGGTGAAGGGGTATATGTATTAGAAGTTACTAAAGAAGGAGCGGCAGAAGCGGCAGGCATTAAGAAAGGTGATATTATTACAAAAGTGAATGGAATGGAAGTTACTAATGGCCCTGAAATGGTAGGCCAGATTGCCACCTATCGTCCTGGAGATAAAGTTCCCATCACTTATGTTCGGGACGGAAAGGAAACCACTATAAATGTAGTGCTTCGCAATGTCACGGGCAATACCGATGTCGTTAAAACATCTGTTCTCGATAAATTAGGGGCTGAATTAAAACCCATCTCAAAAGAAACCGCAAAGGAATTGGGAGTGAACGGAGGAGTAGAAATAAAGTCTATAACCAGCAGTGGGCTTTTAAGCAGGGTGCGCGTTCAGGAAGGATATGTAATTACAAAAGCAAATGGTAAAGAGGTTAAGAATATCGATGATTTAAGAATGGCCGTTGAAAGTGCATCCGGAAGTTTGAAACTGGAAGGAATGTACCCCGGTTATGATGGCGTTTACCCGATTATAGTTAATTTAAACAGCAGCAATTAACTTTTATTGAACGTTATTTTTATAATAAAGCCCTGGTGAAAACCGGGGCTTTTCAAATAGCATCAAGCTTGAAAAATAAATCGTAAGAAATAGCTGGTCTTTACCCGCTTTATTGATACTGTATGGTGCATTTTTTTATTTCTGCACTTTTCTATTTCTCTAGCACAATATAATCCCAGGCATTTAGTTCAAACGAGTGGTTGGGAATTATATCCAGCCTGGCGCCGGAAAAAACAGAAGAATAGGTGCCATGAACATATCCATCTGGTAGTTGTATATAGGTATGATTTGGCGATAGGTTAAGCAATACAACCACTTCGCTCGCACCATTTCTTCTCATAAAAGCAAAAACATTTTGGTTGGCAGTA
>JBJXDV010000477.1:0-12266 GCA_046153465.1 Chitinophagaceae bacterium | reverse complement strand
CCCGTACCGGGTGTTCCCCGATAATTTTCAGAAACCTGCATATGAATTAATTTATTACCTGCCAATACGATTGCTTTTTCAACATCTCTTTCTTCAATATTCATATGAAATCCATCGAGCATAATATTTGCAGCCGGATGATCGATATCTTTAATTAATCTCAATACATCTTCTACGGTATTAACAAGGTCCGATTCAAATCTATTTAAAGGTTCTAATGCGATCTTTAACGCTCGTGCCGAAGCCATTTCACAAACTTTTCGAATATTCTTTACCGCTAACTGCCATTCTTTTTTTCGCTGGTCGGCCGAAACCATTCTTGCTTTACCCACGGCAGAATACATAGGCCCTGCAAAAAAATCTGCATTTAGATCAACGCATAAATCGAGGCAGGCTTCAATATAATTGAAACAGTTAGTATGAACAACTTCATCTTCATGGGTAAAATCCCTGGTAGGCCCAAATGCTCCGCATATTATCGGTTGTAGATTATATTTATGCAAGGCTTCTTTTAAAACATTAACATCAATCAACGAAGGATCTTCCAGCGCAATTTCAACTACATCATAGCCCATTTTTGAAATTTTAGGAAATAGTTCCTCTATGGATGAAGTAGAAAAAGGAGAGGTCCATAACCAGGTACTTACTCCAAACTTTATTTTTAGCGCCATAGCCTCAGTAATTAATGAATCGACTTGAATTGGTACTTATTAATGTTTAATAAAAATTGCCTGGTATCCTCCCTTAGAACGAAAATAAAAGATCAGTATTAAGTAACTCACGAGCATAATTAGGGGAAATATCACAATATCCCTCAATGCAAGTTTTTTTGCCGTATCCTTGATCCTATTAACCGTTGTTTTATCTGCCTCACTGGCAGTTATTAATTTAGTTGGATCCATTGCACGGTACTCCCCAAATAAACTCGTTTTCGTTTCAGTTACATAAGTGGAGTGAATCTTAGTATTGTTGGCTTTATCATACGCAAGAATATTTTTCTCAATCGACTTATCCTGTATGAATCCCAGTACCCCTGCGCCAATTACACCGGCTGCAATCATTCCCAATCCTCCGGTAATATTTAATGTTAAAGCGCCCCCTTTCGGAAAACGTTCCGATACTACGCCAAGCATCGTTGGCCAAAAAAATGTTTTTCCAACTCCATAAACTGTTGCTGCCACTAAAATCATTGCGCCTGTTGAAAAAGATAAAAGATACAATCCAATAGCAGCTATACCCGAACAAGTTGCCAGTAATCCTAGTGGAGAAATTTTATGTACAATAGGTCCGGCAAAAAACCGAAGTACAAACATAATTGCGGAGGTATAAACAAGAACCCATCCGGCCTGTATTCCTAAATTATTCATGGCAGGCGTAAGCAAATCAGTAATCCAGCTATCCGTTCCTAATTCGGTTATAGCGAGCGGTACCATTATCACTAATAAAATAATATACAATGGCTTTCCTGCACTTCGGGTATATACGCCTACAAGAATAGTTACAAGCAAAATCGTAACTATGTTTACCAACATTGGCCATGCAAAAACAGCACCCAATTGAAAAACAATTAAGGAGACAATTATTAAAGCGCCGATAGCTCCAACCTCCTGCAGCATTTCTTTATATGTAACGCCCGCCTGTACCCGCTCATTTAATGGAAATTTACGAGCCAGTAACATAATACCGTAAGCAATGGTTGGTAATAGGATCAATGCTATCTTATATTCCCATTTGGTATCCGCGCCCATAAATAAGGCAATAATACCACCAAGCACTAACCCTCCTGGCCAACCGGCATGCAAAATATTCAACCATTTAGTTTTTTCTTTCGGAAACATTGTTGCTACTACCGGGTTTATCACAGCTTCAACGGTACCATTGCCCAGCGCAACAATAAAAGTTCCGAGGTACAACATCCAAAAACCATTCGCGAAAATAGTAAGTAAGGCAGAACTTACATGACATATAAAAGCAAAAACCATCGCCGTTTTATAGCCAATCTTATCGATGATTAAACTAAATAAAACAATACTAATGGCAAAGGGCCATAAGCCCACTCCCGCAATTTCACCAAGCTGGGTTTGCGAAAGATTAAACTGCCTGCCCCATTCGGGAAGCATAATGGCGCGCAAAATAAAACCAAATGCGGTTGTTATCAATGCAACAAAACACGCATAAAACAATTTCATATCCGGGGCTGTTCCTCCGGAGGAAGTAACTGTATCTTTTTTTTGCATACTAGTTGGTTTGTTTTATAAAACTAAAAGACTAAACTATTTGGTTACGCGTAAAATGCCATTCATAATTCTCCAATGACCCGGAAATGTACAAACATAAGGATAGTCACCTGGTATCATTGGTAATTTAATCGTCATCGTATATTTTGCACCCGGATTAATCAATGGAGACGCTTTTAATATCTCTGGCATCTTAGGAATATAATTCATTTTAACGCCATTGGGATCTTGTGCCAGGCGATCTGCTGCTGCACCTACTTTCTCTAAGGTAGAAGGTTTAATAAGAAGCAGGTTGTGCTGCATAAAATCTGCATTTTGCAATACAATCTGAATGGTAGTACCAGCCCTGGCAGTGATCAATTGCTTATCATATTTCATGATATCTTTCACTGTTTTTAACTGTATCACCTTATCAATTTTCTCCTCGGAGGTATTTATAAGATTTGCTCCATCCAGGGTTTCCAATTTTGAATTGGTTAATACACTATTTAATAAAAAGCTTCCATCCGGATAATCGGCAATCTTTTCATCTCCCACTTTCGTTTCTTCTTCAATTCGAACGGGTACTTCCATTTCTTTTCTAAACAGTCCGGATGATTTTAGTATGATTGATTCTTTGTTATCAATCGCTAGCAACATCATTCCGTCTTTTTTTAATCCGGCCTGGAAAGAAAAGGATGATGGAAGTTCATTTTTGCTAATTAATTCAAATTGCTTCCCTTCCTGGTTTATTACGAAATGGATTTTATTTTTTACAAGGAAAACACCATATCCGTTTGATCTATTACCATGGGCAAGAACCAATCCCGAAGAAGGCAATGATGGATTATCATTTTTTAATGAGCCTGAAATTAAAAGCTCTTTATTGATAACGTCTGGTGAAAGATAAGAGCTTTTTAGCAATAGCCTTCCCTTTTTCCCTGCTAACACCGTGCTATTTAATTTCCCTCCATATAGAAGCCGCTGGGCAACGGTTGCTTCGGTCAACGAAGGATTTTCTTTAAGCCCTTTCATTTTCAAATTTGCACGAATAGATAATTCATTTAGTTTTCCACCTATAATTAGTGCACTGCGAATCCATCTATCCGAAAAGTTTTCGTCTTTTTCGGCCATGCTTACCAATAAATTTCCAATGGCTGCGGAAGGGCTAATTTCTGTAGTTGCCAAAATTGCAGCTAACCGAACCCGTAGGTCAGGGTCCTGGAATAAGCCAGCTTTTTGCAAGGCAGCAAAAGTAGTAGCTGTTTTAGGCAATACTTCAATAGCTGTTTTTCTTACACCAGCTACCGGGTGGTTCAATGCTTTTATAGCGACTGCTATCGCCTCGGAATTTGTTTCTGTAAAAGCATTAAGTCCGTGCAGGGTCCACAATGCATGAATAGCAGGTGCATTGATACCCGTTTCATCAGCAGATTCATTTTGAATAATTTTGTAAAGAGAAGGGAATACCGATTTATCTCCTTTCTCCACCATCAAACGCTGGGCAGTAGTTCGCCAAAACATATTTGTATTGGATAGCGCGTTTATTAATCCCGTTAAATCATTTTTATTTAATTGAATCGAATTTTTTTGATCGTTTTTTTTGTAGGCCAACCGGTAAATTCTTCCTCGTTCATGATCCCGTAACGGATTGATATATGCGTTTCCATTTCCATTTTCTGCTTTCAATCCTGATGACGCAATACTCGGAGTAGGATTGTGCTGAATAATAAAATCATACCAATCGGTAATCCAAAGGGCACCATCCGGACCAACTTCAGCCTGTATGGGAGCGGCCCATTCATCTGCACTTACAAACATATTCCATCCATCACCCCTTTCCCTAAAGCCCGATCCATTTTGTTCCAAATTTATTCTATGAATTAATCGGCCAGTCGGCTCCGTTACAAAAGCTACACGATTCCAGTAGTCTTTGGGGTAAGTTCTTGCAGTATATAAACTATGCCCCGCTGCCGCAGTGAAACCACCAAACACATCTACCTGCCGTAGATTTTTAGTGGCGACATGCATTCCATAGTGTGCATCAATTTTCTCTACTCCTGTTTCTTTGATCATTGCCTTTTCAAAATATCGTTTGGGCATTCCCAAAAATCCGCTGTGCGTATTATTTGCAGTAGAAATAAATACATCAAATTCTTCTGAGAAGCCAAGGCCCCAGGTATTATTACTGGTAGTGGATAGGTACTCCAATTTTTTCCCATCCGGGGTAAATCTGTAAATACCACTTCCAAAACGCAATGAATCTTTTCCAACTTTTCCATTAAACCCTGAATAGCCAACAACTCCCCAGATCATATTGTCTAAGCCCGTTCGAAGGTTGGATGCCTGAGCATGGGTATCACTTTTTCCCCAACCAGTAAGGAGGTTTGTTCTTATATCTGCTTTATCATCGCCATCAGTATCTTTTAAAAATAAAAATGAAGGTGCCGCACTTACAACGATTCCTCCATTGGAAAAAACAAAACTGGTAGGAATATTTAATTTGTCTGCAAAAATGGTGAACTTATCTGCCTTACCATCGCCATCGGTATCCTCAAGAATTTTGATTCGATCATCTCCTTTATCATCTGATTTTATTTCATTGGGATAATCAACCGTTTCAATAACCCATAACCTGCCACGTTCATCCCAATTCATATATATCGGATTAATCACATTTGGTTCGGATGCGAACAACTGCAATTCAAATCCAACTGGCACCTGAATTAGTGACATCGATTGTTCTGGTGTTAAGGATGCCTGTACTTTTGGTGCCGGATCGCGCTTTTCATAATTAGGAACCGGGCCATCACCATAGGCAGGATCGGCCAATTGAAAAGCAGCAAGGTTAGCAGCGGCATTTTCACCAACCGCATACAGAATACCGTTATATACTAAATTGAGAAATCCCTGGTTCATAAAAGTATTTTCATCGTGCCCATAAGCCGTATAAAATACCTTACCTGCTCCATAAGATCGAATCCAGGTATAGGGTTCATGATGACCGCCCTCCACTCTTTCGGTAAGCACTTGAATTTCAGAACTTATTTTATCATGAACATAGGTTTCATCCCTGGTTACAAATCCGGAAATACCTTTCATTACCGGATGATCAGGCAATTTAATGACTGCTGGAAACGAATCATATTTATGAGATTTAAATTGACCGCCTATCAATTCAACCACTTCGGGTGAATTTCTAAAACAATAAGAAGCACAATGCAATGGAATAAATCCCTTGCCAATTCGAACAAAATTAAGTAATGCCTTTTCCTGAGATGGAGTAATTGAATCATAATTGGCATAAGCAATTAAGCCATCATACTTACCAAGGTTTTCTTCATTTAACTCATCAGGCTCTGATGTGAATGAAATATTAATTCCTTTCTTAAAATATTCTTTAGTAAGTATGTCTGCTAATTTTTCCGAGTTATGGTGGGCATTTGTTTTATGGCCAAGAAACAATATCTCCAATCGCGCAGGCTTTACCCCGCGATTCTTTTTAAACGCCATCAAAAAACAAATTGAAATAAAAAGAAAACAAATAATAGAGATAACCCTTTTTTGTAGCATAGCAATTAGTTGAATCGTTGGTGTGATTAACGAATATCTATTATTTTATTCAGGAATCTTGTTAGAATTTTATCTTAGTCTGACTGTATATTATCATTATTTTGATTTATTTTACGGCTTTTACGATAACTTAAGCAATTTTGAAACCTGTATTACATAAATCTGGCATTCCTCCATCGCAACTATTTGTGATTCGCCGATTGAATGAAAAATATTTTGACGCGTCGTGGCATGCACATTGTGAATACCAGATTTTTGTTGTGCTGGAAGGAACCGGTACTCGCTTTGTTGGCGATAGCATAAAATCGTTTGGTCCGGGAGAACTGGTTATGACAGGGCCCCATTTACCGCATGTATGGCGAAGCGATGAATTTTATTTTGAACGAAATAATTCCGCACGGGTAAGTGGTATTGTAATTTATTTAAATGAAAATTTTTTGGGCGATCGCATTCTCGATAAAGAAGAAATGTTAGGTATCAGAAAATTATTTAAGAAATCAACCAGGGGTCTGCAATTTTATGGTGCTAAAAAATCAGTGGTTATTAAACTGATGGAAGAGTTAACCGAGCTTCAAGGCATTTCCGGAGTTATTCATCTATTGAAAATACTGGAAATACTTGCAGGCAGTAAAGAATATCAATTCATTTCCTCACTTGCCTATGATGAAGCGTTCGATCAGCAAGAGACAGACCGACTGAATAAGGTGTACGAATATGCTTTTAAGAATTTTAGGAAAAAAATAGTATTGAACGATGTAGCTCAATTGTTACACATCACTCCCACTTCTTTCAGCCGTTATTTTACTACAAAGAATAATAAACCCTTTTCAAGGTTTATTTCAGAAATAAGAATTAAACATGCCTGTAAAATGTTGACTGAAACCGATGAAACCATTGCTCAAATATGTTATGAATCTGGATTTAATACCCTTTCCAATTTCAATAAGCAGTTTAAAGAAATTATGCAAAAGAAACCTACTCAATACAAAAGAGAATTCTTGAGTATTTAGCTGTTTTGTAATCCGTCAAGTCTGAACTGCTTTTCAACCCCAAATGAAACAAAGAACAATTTAGTATTATATTAGATCGCGTCTGACTGCAAGAGTGGAATACGAACAGCAAAAAAGCTACCTGGAATTTGTCCTACGTGGTGATGC
Organism: Chitinophagaceae bacterium; assembly: GCA_046153465.1. Lineage (GTDB taxonomy): Bacteria > Bacteroidota > Bacteroidia > Chitinophagales > Chitinophagaceae > Endoryza. The sequence continues at coordinate 5,320 of JBJXDV010000477.1, read as the reverse complement.
GTCGAATCTGCCAACGGCCTTTTTGCGAAAATTGACTTGAACCAGCAGACTGATTTGCTTATTTTTTACCTTCCATGATTTTTTTATCAATTAGTACAGTATTTTTATAATTAAGGCTATTTTGTGTAGCTGTTCGATGATACGGGTGATTACCCTCATCACCATAATAACTATCGAACTCTTTTTTATTATTCCAAACTTAGATGAGAAGTATATCAGTAAGGTTGAAATATCAGGAATTCGAAATTGTTAAGGTCCCTTTCATCAACGTAACCCATGAATCAACAAGAATAGGTACTTAGGATTTATAAGTTACTCAACCCAAAAAAATTAATGAATTGAAAACAGGTGTAAATAAAAATAGGAACTTGCTACTTGCTATTATTGGAGTAGGCGCACTGGCAGTAAGTGTTTTTTTCTTTCTAAAAACAAGTTTTATAAAACTTACAATTAAAAAAGGGTCCCATATAATATTAATTGGTAATAACCTTGGCTCGAGAATGATGAACTTCGGTTATTTTGAAACCGAGCTACAACTCCGTTATCCCGACAGTTTACTATATATCCGCAACATGTGTGATGGTGGTAATACACCCGGATTCAGGCCCCATTCCGGCCGACCAACACCATGGGCATTTCCGGGTGCAGAAAAATTTCAAACCGAATTGGCGAAAAGCCCAGGTACTGAGGGATTCTTTGAATATCCAGATCAATGGATTTCAAAACACAAGGCTGATATAATTATTGCATTCTTTGGGTTTGATGAATCTTTTCAAGGCAAAGCCGGACTCGAAAACTATAAAGCAGAATTAGATGCCTTTATAAAACATACACTAAATCAAAAATACAACGGCAACTCGGCGCCACAATTGGTAATTGTTTCCCCTATCGCGTTCGAAGATCTATCTAATAAATTTGATTTACCGAACGGAAAAATAGAAAATGAAAATCTCTCGCTTTATACCGATGCAATGAAAGAAGTTGCTGGGAACAATAAGGTTCATTTCATAAATGTTTATTCGCCGACAAAAGAATGGTTTGAAAATTCCACCACTGATTTAACAATAGATGGTTCACAACTATCAGATGCTGGCTATGCTAAGTTTGCACTTTTGCTGGCAAATGAAATTTTTGGGGAAACTATCGCCAAAGCAGAACCGCATCGCGCGTTAGTTCATGCTGCGGTGATTGAAAAAAATTGGATGTGGCACAATGATTATAAAATTCCAAATGGCGTTCATGTATTTGGCCGCCGCTACGATCCTTTTGGTCCGGACAACTATCCTGCCGAACTTGTTAAGATCCGTGAAATGACTTTGCTGAGAGATGAAGCAATTTGGAAAGCAGTAAAAGGAGAAAAAATGAACCTGGATTCTGCTGATAAACTGACGTCTCCCTTGCCGCTTGTAGCAACGAATTATACACCCAAGGACGGCAATGGCACGCTTAGGTATCTATATGGGCAGGAGGCATTAAGTAAATTTACGGTTGCCCCGGGATATAAAATTGATCTTTTTGCATCAGAAACGGAATTCAGGGATTTAGCAAATCCAGTTCAGATTTCTTTTGACAATAAAGGGCGACTGTGGGTGGCCGTTATGCCTACCTATCCGCATTGGAAACCGGGTGATCCTAAACCCAACGATAAATTAATTATTCTTGAAGACACCAATAACGACGGCAAAGCAGATAAACAAACCATTTTTGCCGACAGCCTGGAACTTCCCCTGGGTTTTGAGTTTGCACCGGAAGGTGTATATCTTTCACAAGGCACCAATTTTGTGCTGTTGAAAGATACTAACGGAGATGACAGGGCCGACACCAAGGAAATTCTTTTAAGCGGCTTTGATGATCACGATACGCATCATGCGCATCATGCCTATACCACCGATCCTTCCGGAGCAATCTATATGGGTGAGGGCGTTTTTCTTGTAAATGATATTGAAACTTCCTATGGACCCGTTCGGGGAACGAATGGTGGTTTTTTTCGGTACGACGTTAACCGACGGAAATTAGACCGCATTGCACAACTATCCATTCCAAATCCATGGGGAATTGCGTTTGATGATTGGGGACAGGTTTTTTACGAGGAAACCTCAGGTCCGGACGTGAGCTGGATGATGCCCGGAACGGTTAAACCAAGATATGGAGAATATACACCCAAATCGGTCAGTTTGATTGAAGAGAAACATCGGGTTCGTCCAACTTCAGGACTTGAATTTGTTTCAAGCCGTCATTTTCCTGATGATGTGCAGGGTGATATGTTAGTAAATAATACCATCGGTTTTTTAGGTACCAAACAACATACGATTTCGGATGATGGTACAGGATATAAAAGTAAACACCGGCAAGACCTACTTCAATCTTCAGATATGAATTTCCGTCCGGTTGATTTGGAATTTGCACCAGATGGTTCACTCTACATTGCGGATTGGCATAATGTATTGATCGGGCATATGCAACACAATGCACGAGATCCTCTTCGGGATCATTCTCATGGCCGGATTTACCGAATCACCTATCCTTCCAGACCATTGGTGTTTCCGGCAAAAGTGGCTGGCGCCAGTATTGATGAATTGTTAAATAATCTGTTGGTTCCCGAATACAGAACCCGTTACCGTACACGAAGAGAAATCAGGAATCATTCCGCAACAGAAGTGCTTCCCCGTCTAAAAAACTGGGTCGCTGCGCTTGACAAAACATCTATCAATTATGAACACTCGCTATTGGAAGCTTTATGGGTGAGTTGGGGACTGAACCATGTAGATCAACAATTACTTCGTCAGTTATTACAGGCTAAAGATTTTCGGGTACGAGCTGCAGCCGTAGAGGTACTTCGTTTTACAGGGCATCAGGTAATGGATCAGGAAAATTTATTGCTGCAGGCAGCCAGGGATAATCATGGCAGGGTTCGATTGGAGTCGATAGTTGCTGCCTCCTGGCTTGAAAAAGATAAAGGTTTACCTATCTTAACACAAGCAGCCAAAAATCCACTGGATGAATGGATGAAGCCAGCGTATGAAACCTCTTTAGCATACCTTAACGGTCATGCGCTAATTGAGAAAAAAGAGGAGCCGGTTAAATCGAAGGCTGGAGAAATAGATAATAAAATACTTTCCGTAGGAAAAGAAATATATTTAAGGGACGGGTTTTGTAATACCTGTCATCAGCCAGATGGTAAAGGATTGGATGCATCGGGCTTTCCATCGATAATAAATTCGAAATGGGTTCTCGGTAGTGAAGAACGTTTAATTAAATTGGTGCTAAAAGGTCTTTATGGCGCTATGGAGGTGAACGGAAAAAAATATGAAGGCAAAGTACCCATGACGCCTTTTGGTGGAATGCTAAAAGATGAAGAAGTAGCCGCTGTACTTACTTATGTACGTAACTCTTTTGGAAATAAAGCACCTGCTATTACACCTGAAAAGGTAAAAACAGTAAGAGCAGCGATAAAAAATAAAACCGGATTTTATACTCCGGAAGAGTTGCTTAAGCAACATCCAATGGAAAAATAATATTGGAAATCTGAATTGCATCGAACGAACCACACTCATCACTATATGAAAAAAATAAAAGACTTCAACTACCTGGTTGCTTTGAGTTTCATGATTCAACTCAGTAGTTATAGCTGCATACAAACAACTGCAGCTGGTGTAATAAAAAAACCATTAATTGTTTTTGTCACTGGCGATCATGAATATAGCGGTGAGTCGACTCTTGCGGTTATTGCGGCAGAATTAGAAAAAAATTATGGCTTTCGTACTAAATTTCTAAAAGCATTTCCTGATCATAATTCAGAAGAAAATATTCCTGGATTAGAAATTTTGAAAGAGGCCGATGTGGCCGTGTTTTTTCTTAGATGGAGACGGCTTCCTGCTGATCAGATTCAACTCATAGAAGAATATTTGAAGTCTGGCAAACCAGTGGTTGGCTTCCGTACTACCACACACGCTTTTAATTATCCAAAAGGGCATCCGCTTGAAAAGTGGAATGCGTTTGGAGAGATGGTTTTTAATTCTCCTCCGGGATGGGGAGGAATTGCAAATCATACTCATTATGGACATGAGTCTTCCACAGATGTAACAGTAATTGCAAAAGAAGCCGGCAATCCAATACTAACCGGAGTGAATACAAATTTTCATTCAAGGTCCTGGCTTTACCAGGTATTACCAAATTATCCATCCCGAAATTCTATTGCATTAATGATGGGTCATTCTATTAATCCAAATACACCTGCCGCTTATGATAATCCGGTAGCGTGGACAGGAAAAAACAGTTATGGCGCGAAGTTCTTTTTTACAACGCTTGGACATCCGGAGGATTTTGACATTGAACCTTTCCAGCATATGGTGATTAATGCGATACATTGGGCATCAGGAAAAAAAATACCAAAAAAATGGGCCGGTAAAATGGAAATAAATGTGCCTTACCGTAAGTAAAAATAAATAGTGGCTGATTAGCACACATCGCCATTCGGTTTTAAGATGAGTTATTGATTTTATTAAAAGTTTGAAAAACAATAAAACTAAGCCTGCACCAATAATCGAAGTAAAATGAATAAAATAGGGTTTAATACATTAGTATGGTCGGCTGTAGTATCTGATGAATTGTTTCCGGTGATAGATCGTTTGAAGAAAATTGGATACGATGGCGTTGAATGTCTTATCGGATCACCCGATGACAAAGCGTACAAGCGGTTTGGAGATTATGCACGTAGCATTGGCTTAGAGACAACCAGTGTGTTTGTAGTTGGTAAGGACGAAAACCCAATTAATCCTTCTTCGGAAATAAGAGCAAAAAGTTTAGATCGGATTAAATGGGGTATTGACCGTGCTAACGATATGCAATCAACAATACTCTGTGGACCTTTTCATTCTGCCCATGGCGTTTTTGCACATCATCCGCCACAGGACGATGAGTATAAGTGGAGTGGAGAAGTGTTGCATGCTGCCGGGGACTATGCCGCTAAAGCAGGTATCACATTGGCGCTGGAAGCATTGAATCGTTTCGAATGTTACTTATGCAATACGATGGAGCAGTTGACCAAACTGGTGAATGCTGCTGCCCATCCCAATGTAAAAGCAATGTATGATACCCATCATGCAAATATTGAAGAGAAAAAAAACAGAGATGCCATCATTTCCATAGCGCCAATATTGGCCCATGTTCATATTAGCGAAAACGATCGTGGTACTCCCGGTGACGGGCATGTGCAATGGGATGAAACGTTTTCTTCTTTAGCTGAAATAAATTATAACGGCTGGTTAACGATTGAAGCGTTTTCACGAAATGACCCGGATTTTGCAAACGCCATTAATGT
>JBJXDV010000476.1:0-3280 GCA_046153465.1 Chitinophagaceae bacterium | reverse complement strand
GAATGAAGCTCTTTGTGGCATCCGATAGCTATCGGATCGCCGTACTACGAAGACAGGAGCCGGTTACATAAATCAACATCGGCGAGTCCTGCACCCATGCACAATGCTCATTGCAGAGACATCGCCTTTGAATATTTTTTGAACAGAGTGCTGCATTCATCTTCTGGCAATAGCTATCTTCACTCGGCAGCAAATGAGGTAATACTCCATAACACAATGACAGATTTTATTAAAAGATTTTTTAGGTATACTATTTTTCTGCTGTATATTTTGAATGTAGCTAGCTGCACTTCAGCGCAACAGAATAATAAGACTAACTGTGATGCTTATATAGAAAAAATTAAAGCTACACCGCAATATAGGAAAGATACTATCCTATTGAATTATACAGTATACCAATGGATTGATAGTTGTTACGGTTGGTTTGGACATTATAATAGAAGAAACGCACCCAATGGGTTTTACAAAATACATGTTGGTGATATATTTTATGACTCTGCAAAATTGAAACTTACTGCTTTTGTATTTGTAGAATATAGTTCTGATTATGTTGATACTCTATATGAAAAGATAAACAATAGCAATGCCCATTTTTTTGATTCCCATGTGGCAATGGGATATCGGGATTCATCCAATCAAGTATGGAAATTATTTGAATTAGGTGAGATCTTTGTAGGTTTACGTTCGGAAACTTTAAAAAAAGCAGAAGATTTTCAGGCAAATATTTTTTTAAACGAACAAGAGATGCGAAACAGACAGATAGCAATTTATGACGAAAAAACTGGATTAAATACAAAATATGAACCTGTGAAATACCTGCCTTGTGAAGATAATTTTTGGACACAATCACCACTCTGGAGAAAAGGCGATAGGGTACCTGGTTACTATATTTTTGAAACATTTATGAATGCAACGCCATTAAAAAAAGATTTGCGCCCTGACTGTAATATAATCTATCCCGATTCATTATTGAAACTATATAGATAAAAGAAAAATGTTAAATAGCAAGCCATCAGCAATAAATACTGGTGGCTTTTTTTATGGTTCCTGCAGCACAGTAGATAAATTTCCGTCGGCCCGGGGTCTCACCTTTCCGTCGCCCCGGGGTCTGGCCTTAGCCGACCCCGGGAATCCAAAACTACAGCACCTCTTCTATTCTCATTAATTTAAGATACCTGCTTATCCCTTCCTCATAAAACGCTGCACTTGAATGCTCATAACTCAAAAAATCTTCTGCCAGCATCCATTTGCCACTGGTAGGATTATGATGAATATATTCCAGCTTCTGATAAATAAAATCGGTTGATGTACATTTTTTTGCATCAAAACTTTCTTCAAATACTTTATGTAACTGCCCTTTTTTACGTTCTCTTTCTTTTACACCTGCTGATAATTGTGCAAGTAGTGTTCCCTTATTGGCAGCAGCGAGTCGGTTAATTATTTCATAAGCCATAAACCGTTTGCCGTTACCAATTACAGTATTCAATGTCTTTGGCATTTCAGGAAAATACAATAGCACATGAACATGGTTGGGCATTATAACATAACCGGCAACACGGATGTTATGTGTGTGCAGGTAATCGAACCACTTATAAACAAGATCATAAGAATTCGTCAGTTGAAACAACGGAAGCCAGTTATAACAGGTAAATGTTACAAAGTAAATACTGTTTGCTTCTTGTACATGTTCTTTGCGGACGGGCATGGTTAAAAATACAAGATCATCTGTATAGTTCTAACTCCCAGGGTCGGCTAAGGCCAGACCCCGGGGCGACGGGGAGGCTTTCCATGCTTTTTGTTCCATTGTTACAATATCCTTAATCTCATAGTCTATGGTATTGATAATGGCATTATATGAATTTCTTGAGGCTTGGCCTAGTGCATCTTTGCTATTTATACCAGAAGCAATTAGTTTGTTGTAAACTTTTCTACCTATTCTCCCAAAATCATCAGAAGGCCCTGGTATGTCAGGACCCTCATAACCAGAAGCTGCAACAAATATTGTAAAAGCAACCCCAGAAGCTGTTTGCGGGTTTGCAGCTGCCCACCAAAAAAGTCGTGAGGATGTCGTGATAAACAAAGCGGGAGCTTCTGCAATAACAGGCGCAAGAACAACAAATCCTAGCCCTGCTGTTACAAAATTTCTAACCCCTTTTTCACCTCTTGTCTCTTCATGAACAATTCCAAAAGCGGATTCAATTTTTCTTTGTTCCCGAACAGGTTCTATTTCTCTATATAAATCCTTAGCCTCTAAACCATCTAAATCTACTTCAACGATAGGCCTATTTGATGCAAATTGGTAAGGGGTTAATTCGGGATATTCATGTGTCAAGGGATCCACACTAAAGAACCGCCCCAACCTTGGGTCATAAATCCGCATCCCATAATCCTGCTGGTTACCATCCCCCTTCACCTCATCATCTTCCTCTTTGCCATTAAATCCATAGCGGTAGGTAGTGGAAGGGGCGGTGTAAGTTCTGCCCGGCATTTTCATACCGAAGGGATAGACATTTCAAAGAACTTTATACTTTATAGCAAATCTCTTATTACTAACTAAAAACAGCGTTCAACTTTTTATTCTTTACTCATCGTTTACTACTACCAGCTTTACTTCTACGGAACACTACGGATAGCTGTGAAGACTCGGCAGCGAATGAAGTTTTAATTTTTGTAATACTATGAATTAGTTGTGGTAGAAAGAAAGCTTTTCCTACTTAAATCCCAAAACAGATTAATATCAGTTATCTTTTCCAAAACATGTTCAAAATTACTCCAACCATTTTGCAGAATATACTTTTTTTCTTCATCTAAGATTGGAATTAACCAGCACAAGTAAACATCACCTTCCTCATATTTATAATAATCAAATGACTCTTCAAAAAAACCAGGATTTGTTACAAAAACAGAGTTACATTTTACATTATCAATAAGCGTTTTGCCCAACTCAATAGTTTCTCCTTTCATTAAAGCATTTGATGATGCTACGATGCCTTCAGAAAGGGTTAAAAGTAAAGATGCAATTTCATTATTTGAATAAGAATAATTGATTGAAAAAATTAATTCTTGTCTTATCTTATTCTTACTCTTTTGATTTAAAGAATAATGGCTAAGTCCAAGTGTAATATAAGTATTTACATTAGCAAACGGTTGGTTTTTAAACTCCAGAACCTGTATATTGTAATTCTTTTGCTTCAATGACCAAGCGTTTGAAAACTCCCCTAAGTATTTTTCGTAAAAATCTAATAACATATTATTTATCGCCTGATAATTGGTTTAATAA
>JBJXDV010000475.1:0-4859 GCA_046153465.1 Chitinophagaceae bacterium | reverse complement strand
TCGATTCTCACTAACGGCTCGAAAAGAAAAGAAACAAAGGTGTTGTAGCTCAGTGGCAGAGCATCCCGCTTGTTAGCGGGAAGGTCGTGAGTTCGATTCTCATTAACGGCTCAGAGGTTCTAAATTTTAGTTTAGTTCTTTTTTGATTTAGCGTTTCTTTCAGGCTTGCGAAATTTAGAATAAATGGCAAACTAACTGTGTTGACTGACCGAATTTGAAAGAAATTTCTGATAAAGACTTAATAATAAAAACAATAATTGTAAATCCACAACTAAAAACAGATAACGATGTCAAAAGAGACCTTCAAGAGGGACAAACCTCACGTTAACGTTGGTACTATTGGTCACATTGACCATGGCAAAACCACATTGACTGCTGCAATCACTACGATTCTGGCAAGCAAGGGTATGGCTACAGCAAAAAAATATGACGAAATTGATGCTGCTCCTGAAGAAAAAGAGCGTGGTATCACTATTAACACGGCCCACGTTGAGTATCAAACGACTAAGCGTCACTATGCACACGTTGACTGTCCTGGACACGCGGATTATGTAAAAAACATGATTACTGGTGCTGCTCAGATGGATGGCGCTATTTTAGTTGTGGCTGCCACCGACGGCCCTATGCCCCAAACAAAGGAGCATATCTTGCTTGCTCGCCAGGTTGGTGTACCTCGTATGGTTGTTTTTATGAACAAGGTTGACCTTGTGGATGACCCTGAATTATTGGAATTGGTGGAAATGGAAATCCGTGAGTTGCTTACATTCTATGGTTTTGATGGAGATAATACTCCAATTATCAAGGGCTCTGCTACGGGCGCACTAGCTGGAGAAGATAAATGGATAAAAGCAGTTGAAGAGTTGATGGACGCTGTTGATACTTACATTCCTTTACCTCCCCGCCCGGTTGATTTACCATTCCTTATGTCTGTTGAAGACGTGTTTTCGATTACTGGCCGTGGAACCGTTGCTACCGGTCGTATTGAACGAGGGCGCATAAAAGTGGGTGAGGGTGTTGAAATTGTTGGTTTAATTCCAACTCCGCTTGTTTCTACAGTTACAGGTGTAGAAATGTTTCGTAAGTTACTAGACGAGGGAGAAGCTGGTGATAATGCAGGGTTGCTTCTACGTGGTATTGAAAAAACTCAAATTCGCCGTGGAATGGTAATTTGTAAACCTGGCTCAATTACTCCGCATACAGATTTTAAAGGAGAAGTTTATGTACTTAGTAAAGAGGAGGGCGGCCGTCATACTCCTTTCTTTCAAAAATATCGTCCTCAATTCTATTTCCGTACCACAGACGTTACCGGTGAGGTTGAATTGCCGGCTGGAACTGAAATGGTTATGCCTGGTGATAATACTCCACTTACAGTGAGGTTGATTCAGCCGATTGCAATGGAGAAAGGATTGAAATTCGCAATCCGTGAAGGGGGACGCACAGTTGGTGCTGGTCAGGTTACAGAGATTTTGAAATAGGTTTTCTGATCGGGCGTTTGGCTAAATCTTAATAGGAGCTGAGTGTTCTGGTCAATTTGCAAAAGATATATATATTTGCATTATAAAGTGCTAAAAGCTGTTTCGGTAACGCGGAATAGCTTTTAGCTTTCTACGGGCATGGTGCAACGGTAGCATACGGGTCTCCAAAACCTTTGATCTGGGTTCAAATCCTAGTGCCCGTGCTTAATAATTTGATTCTCTTCAGAGTGATAACTTGAATGTTTTCTTCTGATGCAATTTTCAAAAAAACGAACTTATGAACAAAGTAACAACGTATCTTAAAGAGTCTTACAGGGAACTGCTTGAAAAAGTTAGTTGGCCCACCTGGGCACAGTTGCAACAGTCTACTGTTATAGTTTTAGTTGCAACAATATTAATTACAGCAATTGTTTGGTCAATGGATATCATTGCTCAGGCCGGTCTTAAATTTATCTATTCATTATTTTTATAATGGAAAATCAGACAATTCAACAACAGGAAACCAAGTGGTACGTGCTTAGGGTAGTTAGTGGAAAAGAGCGTAAGGTTAAAGAATACCTCGATAAAGAAGTGAATCGTGGAGGATGGAGTGAAGTAGTAAAGCAAGTTTTTCTACCAGTTGAAAAAGTGTATAAGGTTCAAAATGGCAAAAAAGTAATGAGGGAAAGAAATTACTATCCGGGTTATGTAATGATTGAAGTTATTGAAGGTAAACTTTCAGACGATTTAAGAGAAGCTATTAAGAATACAAACAGTGTTATACATTTTCTTGGAAAAGAAAACCCTATTGCTTTACGTAAGGCTGAAGTCAATAAGATGCTTGGAAAAATGGACGAAATGGCCGAGGCAGGTGGTGTAAGTATGAGTGAACCTTTTATAGTTGGAGAAACTATAAAAATTATTGAAGGTCCATTCAATGATTTTAATGGTATTATAGAAGATGTAAACGATGAAAAGAAGAAATTAAAAGTTACCGTAAAGATATTTGGACGAAGTACCCCGGTAGAATTGAACTATATGCAGGTTGAAAAATTAGCCTAGGCCTTCCTGCAAAATAGATTTATACGATTTAAACCACAGGATACTGTGGTTTTTTTAAAGTATCGGCTTCTTTCTACTTATGAAAATGGCAACAATCATAACGGTTTATAGGCAACCTCAATTGGTTGAGCGGCTCATCCTCGCCATGCAATACAACAATTCTTTTCATTTCTATCTTCATATCGATGCAAAGGTTGATCCCAAACCTTTTCAGTACCTGGCAAAACTTCCTAACACTTTTATCATCAAAAAAAAGGTAAAAGTATATTGGGCAGGGTTTAGCCTTTTGGAAGCGCTGCTATGTGGAATGGAGGAAATTTTCAAAAGTGAAATTAAGTTTGATTACATTAACCATATGAGTGGGCAATGTTACCCTATAAAACCTGCCAGAGAAATTCATAACTATTTTCAGCAAAATATTGGTTTTAATTTTTTGTCGTCAGAAACCCCACCGTCTGAATGGTGGGATAAGGCAGCAATGAGGTATAAAGAGTATCATCTTTTCGATTTTGGGATAAGAGGTGGGTATCGGTTAGGAAGGATACTTACCCGGCTATTGCCTGTAAGGAAACTACCCTTTAATTATACCTTATACGGAGGATCTTTTGGAGCATACTGGACCCTGGACATGCCTTGTGCCCGCTACATTTATGATGTACTGCGAAAAAATAAGAAGATTCGGAATTTCTTCCGAATTAGTTGGGGCCCCGATGAGTACCTCGTTAATACCCTTGTAATGGCATCTCCCTTTAAACACAAAGTCATCAATAACAATCAACGCTTAATTGATTGGTCGAAAGGCGGGTGGCACCCCGCAATTTTCACAGTGAATGATATCGACGTTCTTGCGAATTCTCAAAAGCTAATAGCGCGGAAATTTGACCTTACAATTGATAGCAAAATTTTGGATTTGATTGACCAAAAATTATTAACTTGAGCCTGTCATAGAGGTCAATTTCCCTTGTATTACCTACTACCAATTATCCGATTTTTTGTGTTCAGTTGATTCAATATCGCATACTGCGAGATTATAATTGTAAAGAACTTATTAATAATATGGCAACATTAGTAACGCTGCCTAAATTTTCTGACGAAAGAGGTAGCCTGGTAGTCCTGGATAATATTAGCGAATTACTTCCGTTCGAAGTAAAGAGGATATTTTATATCTTGGCTGATGATAATGCAATTCGCGGGGGGCATCGTCATAAGTTAACCAAACAGGCCGCAATTTGCATAAAAGGGCAATGCTCAATATTTAATGACAACAATGAAGTTGAACAAGAATTTATTCTTGACTCGCCCGAAAAATGCCTCATACTAGAAACATTCGACTGGCACCTAATGCATTCTTTTAGTAAGGATGCCATATTATTGATATTGGCCTCCTCAAGTTTTGATGCCGGAGATTATATCTATGATGCCTATAAAAAGGTAGAGTATGCTACCCTTTGAAGACCTTCATGCATCCAACAAAATATTGCACGAACAATATCAAACAGCGTTTACAGATGTACTTGAGAGCGGAAAGTTTATATTAGGGCCACAACTTAAAAAGTTTGAATCCCAATTCGCTTTATTTAATAACACGAAATATTGTATTGGTGTTGCCAATGGACTTGATGCACTTTCAATTGCCATAAAAGCTATGGATTGGCCTCCGGCATCCGAAATCATCGTGCCGTCAAATACTTATATAGCAACTATTCTCTCTATAATTCAAAATAATCATATTCCTGTTTTGGTAGAGCCGGAATGGGAATCGATGAATATAGATCCCTCGCTGATAGAGGATGTGATAACGCCAAATACAAAAGCTATTTTAGTAGTGCATCTTTATGGAAAATGTTGCGCAATGGACCCGATAATCAATTTAGCTCACAGGTATAATCTTTCCGTATTGGAAGATTGTGCCCAAGCTCATGGTGCCATGTATAATGACAAGAAAGCTGGTAGTTTTGGCAAGGCTGGATGTTTCAGTTTCTATCCTACAAAAAACCTGGGGGCTTTAGGTGATGGGGGCGCAATAGTTACTGACGATAAATCATTTGCAGATAAAATTAGTAAGCTGAGAAATTATGGGTCATCGATTAAGTATTACAATGAAATCCCCGGTGTAAACTCAAGACTTGACGAGCTTCAAGCAGCATTCTTACTCGTTAAATTGAATGTTTTGGATAAGTTTAATGCACATCGAAGGCAATTGGCGCAAATATACCTTGATAATCTCAAAGAAGATTTTATTACACCTTCAGTAGATACTGATTTTTTTGACGTCTTTCATTTGTTCGTAATTCGTCATCCAAAACGAAACCAATTAAAAAAATTTCTGCTAGAGAATAATAT
>JBJXDV010000474.1:0-17404 GCA_046153465.1 Chitinophagaceae bacterium | reverse complement strand
TAATTATCAGTACCGCCGATTTTCAACATGCGCTTCATGCCATGGAAGCAGTAAAGGAAGGTAAAGATGCTTATTGCGAAAAACCATTCGCAGAAACAATGGAAGATAACAGAGCAGCTTTTAAAATTATTAAAGCGAGCAATCGTATTATACAAATTGGATCACAACGACGCAGTGGTGGGAATTATACAACGGCGGCAGAATTTGTACAATCGGGAAAGTTTGGGCCGATTACCATGGTTGAATTAACATGGAATGTAAATCAGCCCGGTCGTTGGAGACGACCCGCGTTAGTAGAAAAATGTAAAGAAGCCGATACAGATTGGAAACGTTTCCTGATGAATCGGCCCTTTGAAAAATGGGATCCACGCAAATATTTGGAGTTTCGGTTGTTTTGGCCTTATTCATCAGGCATGCCGGGTCAATGGATGAGCCATCAAATAGATACCGTCCATTGGTTTAGTGGGTTGAAGCATCCGCGTAGCGTAGTAGCTAACGGTGGCATATATATGTGGAAAGATGGAAGAAAAAACTGGGATACCACAGCGGCGGTTTTTGAGTATGGTCCTGGTGATGATTTAACATCAGGATTTCAAGTCATGTTTTCTTCGCGTATGCATAACGGCGATGAAAACCCTGCGGAGATTTACTATTCGAATGGTGGTGAACTGAATTTAAATACCAATACTATTTCGCCCAATGGTGGACTCAGGGAAAACCATGCCAGCGCTATGAATATGAAGCCAAATTTATTGCCTAGTCAAAAACTTGTTGAAAACACTGAAAAAGTAGTTGCATCTGCGAATACAGGCTCCGACCGGTTAACAAGTAGCCATATGCGTAATTTTATGGAGTGTGTACGAAGTCGTAAACAAACCAATGCACCGGTAGAGGCTGGGTATTGTCATTCGATAGCTACCATCATGACAAATGCTGCCGTTCATACCGGCGCTAAAGTAACCTTTGATGAAAAAGCGCAGGAAGTGATGGCTAATGGTAAAGTTTTCAAATATTAATCTTTAGTTGAAATGTATAAAATTGTAGCTGTTCTCCTGCTTGTTGGCTTAAATGTACTTGTATTTGGTCAGGGAGGCAAGGGGTTTGTTATCATTGAAAAAAAGAATCAGAAGCAGGTGGATATTCTTTTTAATAATAAATTGCTAACTTCTTATTGCTATTATGATTCTATTCGGAAGCCAATCTTATTTCCTATAAATACTACAGATGGAGTTACTGTTACCCGTGGATATCCCATTGCTCCGAGACCTGGCGACCAAACAGATCATCCCCATCATACCGGCATGTGGTTGAATTATGAATCGGTAAATGGGTTGGATTATTGGAATAATTCGACGTCCATTCCGTTGGGAAAAAGAAATCTTTATGGAACCATTGTTCATAATAAAATAGTTCAAAAAAAAAGCAGCGGCAATCGCGCTTCATTAACCACAGAAGCGAGTTGGGTAGATCCTGCTAATCGAACAGTACTAAAAGAGAAAACCATTTATTACTTTATGGTAACGGGTACCAATTTTATTATCGATCGCTTTACTACCTTAACAGCCACAGATACGGCCGTATTGTTTAAAGATGTAAAAGATGGTTTTTTTGCGATAAGAGTAGCAAGTGAATTAGAGCTTACATCCAAAGAACCATCCACCTATCTGGATGATAAAGGAAATAGTACTACGGTTATGAATTCAGTAGGTAGTGGCATGTATTATAGCAGCAATGGTTTGAGGGGAGATTCAGTTTGGGGTACTAAAGGAAAATGGGTGATGCTGACCGGTAGAAAAGATAATACAGATATTACGATTGGCATCATTGATCATCCAAAAAATATTGGATACCCGGCTTATTGGCATGCCAGGGGATATGGATTGTTTTCGGTAAATCCCTTGGGAAGAAAAATATTTAGTAATGGAAAAGAAGAACTTAATTTTTCATTGAAGGCCAAAGAGTCTGTAACGTTTCGTTACCGGGTAGTTATTCATTCGGGTCAGAAGTTGAACAACATTGAAATGAATGCTTTGGCTGCAGAATTTGATTTGGTGAATTAGAACGAACCACTTTCTCCATTTATGTTCCATTGAGGTTATTATTCTATTTGATATCGCTGTGTTTTGTGTTAATAAGAAAATGACTCGCATTGATTTTATGGAAACTTGGCAATAAGTCGAAAACGGTACTACACTATAAATTATTAAAACCTTAACCTTAGTACCCGAATTTAAAATACCTTAAAATTGGTTCTTGGTTTTTCCGCATCACTAGAATCTGATTGATCGAATTCCGGGAATTGCGTAAAAAAAATTTGATCGTAATGATTTATCCAATATATTTACTAAGGTAATAGTATAGTGTAGATAGTATAGTGCAGGATTAATATTGCCGATTCCTTTTGTTCAATATACGTTTTGTTTTCTTTATCGCTCAGTACAAACTAGTCTTCTTAAACGAAAAACTGCTTTTATGAATCGAATGCTTGTCTCCCGGCAACTCCTTCCATCCATTGCTGTATCACTACTCTTTATTTTTACTTCTTTGTTTAGTTATGGGCAGCAGAAAAAGGTATCGGGTAAAATAACAGATGATAAAGGAATTGCGCTCGACAATGTAAGTGTAGTATTAAAAGGACAGGCACAGACCCAAGGCGCCGTATCGGATGCCAATGGTTTTTTTTCGATTACTGTACCAGGTGAAGATGCCATATTAATATTTTCCTATTTAGGGTACATTGACTAGGAAGTTAGTGTTGCCGGTAAAAGCACGATCAACTTACAACTGCAACCCGACCAGAAGAAAGCTGCTTTATCGGAAGTAGTGGTGATTGGATATGGTACTCAGAGGAAGATTGATTTAACCGGTGCTGTAGGCTCTATATCAAGAAAAGATTTTGCTAATAAGCCTTTTACAAGCCCCGACCAGATTTTGGCTGGTCGTATAGCAGGCGTAAATATCACTAATCGTAGTGGGGATGCCGGTGCTCCCATTGAGGTGCGAATACGAGGTATCGGTACTGCCGGTAATAACCAGCCGCTTTGGATAATTGATGGGGTACCCGTTTCAACAAATACATCTACGATAACAGTAAATACATCAAGCGCAACAGAATCGAACCCTTTAGCTGGTATCAACCCTAGCGATATTGAAAGTATTGATGTATTAAAAGATGCCTCTGCAACTGCTATCTATGGTGCCCGTGCAAATAACGGGGTTATATTAGTAACTACTAAGCGGGGCAAAATGGGAGCAGCTACGCTAAGTTATGATGGTTATATTGGTACTCAGGCAGCTCCAAAAAACAAATTATTTGATGTACTGAACACAGATCAATATATCAAATTTCAACAAGAAGGGTTGGGTAATGATTATTCAGCTTTTGCAGGAAAACCTACTGTTGATTGGCAGGATTTGGTATTTAAAACGGGCATTTCAACTGCCCATAATCTAACGCTATCCGGTGGAAACCAAACTGCCACTTATAGTTTTGGAGCAGGTTATTTGGATCAACAGGGTATTCAAATAGCTCAAAACTTCACGAGGTACTCCGCAAGAGCTACTTCAGATGTAAAAATTGGTAAATATCTTAAATTTGGCGAGACCTTTTTAATAGCCAGAACTGAAAGGCAGGTACAATCAGAGGATTTCGCAAATGCGGGAGCTGGTTCTGCAGCAAATGCACCTTTTTTTCAACCCTATACAGCAACAGGCAAGTATAACCCGGTTAATCCCACTACCACAGGTGGCGCTTCCGCCCAAAATTTTCTTTGGAGTGCCGATGAGGATGAAGGAGGTTACACTACAAGTAAGAGTAATAAATTTTTAGGCAACCTGTATGCAGAAATTGAACCGATCAAAGGATTAAAATACAAAGCCAGTTTAGGTCTTGATTATAACGAATCAACTGGTTTGTTTTTACAGTTCCCGGTAGATTTTTCCGGTATTAGCAGCCCAAGAACAGCAATCATAGTAAATGAGCAACCAAAAGAATCAATGCTTACTTTAACTCAAACGCTTACCTACGATAAAACATTTGGTAAAAGTAAAATAACCGCTTTGGTAGGGTACGAGCAAACCAGCTATCTTCAACGCAGGTTAAGGGTTCAAGGTAATGGCCTGTTCAACCCTCCTTTAGGATTAGCGGGCGGATCACAAGCTTTTGGATCTTCGGAAACTGCCGATCATTGGAATATTCAGGGTAAATTGGCTCGCTTGTTTTATTCTTATAACGACCGGTACCTATTAACAGCAACAATCAGGGAAGATAAATCGTCACGGTTTGCAAAAGCAAACAACACAGGTTATTTTCCGTCCTTCTCCGTGGGATGGAAGCTTAGCGAAGAGAATTTTTTAAAAGACTCAAAGATTTTCAACGAACTAAAAATCAGAGCTGGATGGGGCCAGTCTGGCAACCAGTTTACAGGAACCAATTTCTCCTACCTCCCTTCGCTCAGCAGCTTTGTTAAATACGTGGTTGGTACTGGGCAAACCATTGTAACAGGCTATTCTCCCGTGATTTTTGCTAACCCAGATTTAAAATGGGAAACAGCTATTCAAACAAATATCGGGCTTGACTATTCCATGTTTAACTACAAGCTAAGCGGTTCTATTGATTATTTTAGCAGGACAACAAAAGATTTACTAATAAGTGTTCCCGTCGCATTAACCACCGGTTTTTACCAATTTGCTGATTTAAACTCAGGTACGTTAACCAACAAAGGGTTTGAGTTTAGCGCAAATTATAGGGACAACATTGGAGATTTTGGCTACAATATCGGCGGCAATTTTACCTATGTAGAAAATGAATTTACAAAACTACCCGACGGGATTGATTATATACAGCTCAACGATAAGCGAATTTCGTTAGGCAGGCCATTAGGTTATTTTTACGGACTAAAAACTGAAGGAATTTACCAAAGCGATTCTGAAGTACCCGGTACAGAAGGATACGCTGGTGCGAAAGCAGGAGATATAAAATTTGCTGATATAAATGGGGATAAAAAATTAACTGAAGCTGATAGAACTTATTTAGGAAGCCCTATCCCCAAATTCTATTATGGAATTAATATGGGTGCTAATTATAAGTCGTTCGATTTGTCCATAGTATTTCAAGGGGTGGGGAAATATACGGTTAATAACGGTCCCCGTCAAGCTCTGGAAAGTATGAACTCATCACAAAACCAAAGTATTACTGTGCTAGACAGGTGGACGCCTACCAATAAAAGCAATACCATGCCTCGTGCCAATAGTGGGTATAATACAAACAATGGCTTTACTGATCGGTTTTTAGAAAATGCTGCATTTCTTCGTGTAAAAAACCTGCAATTAGGGTACAATATAAAATCAATTTCTGCAGCAACGCATGGAGTTATTTCTTATGCCCGGTTTTATATAGGAGTTTTTAACCTTTTTACAATTACCAATTATTCAGGATACGATCCAGAAGTTACGAGGTTGCAAACTTTTGCCGGTGGGGAAAACCAGTTTTTAAATGGATATGATAACGGTAATGCGCCCCAGCCAAGAATGGTTCAATTTGGATGGCAAATTAATTTTTAATGTTTTACCAATCACAGCAATAACTTACTTATATGAATAAAAAGATCTTTATGCCTTTTCTTTTGCTGGTTTTAGCCGGCTTAGGAACTACTGTATTTGTAGAATCATGCAACAAAATCGAGCTAACCCCATTAGATAAAACTACCACTTCCACTTTTTATACAAAAAAAGCGGATTTTGATGGAGGTTTGTTTGGGGCCTATTCCTCCATGCAGGATTTATGGGCAATAAACAGCGCCACTTCTTTTGGTGGGCAAAACGGGTGGGGGGCATTTTGGGTAGTAAGCATGCTTGCCAGCGATGATGCTGAATTTAATACATCTCAGAACAATACGGCTGCTGATGTACAAGACATAGATGCACTAAATTTAAAAGCAAACGACAGGTCTATTTTTACTGTCTATGCAGAAACGTATGAAGGAATAAACAGAGCCAATATTGTGTTGGAGGCGGTTGATAACGGCAAAAACAATCTTACCGATGCCGAGAAGAAGGCCATCGTTGCAGAGGCAAAATTCCTAAGAGGTTTCTTTCATTTTTTGGCGGCTCAAATGTGGAAAACAGCCCCAATGGTAACAGAAACAGCAAAAACGCTTCAACAGACTTATAAGAATAGCGATCCAACAGCTCTTTTGCAGGCTTGTTTGGATGATTTCAAGGCTGCGGCTATCGATTTGCCATCATCATGGGATGACGCCAATACGGGCCGGGCTACCAAATGGACAGCACGGGCCTACGAAGGAAAAGTAAATGTATGGATGAAAAAATGGAATGAGGCTGTTGCTGCCTTTGAAGATGTTGAAAAAAATGGAGGATACGATTTATTACCCGACTATGAAGATGTATTTGCTTCAGCAAAGGAAAATAATAAGGAATCAGTTTTTGAAGTTCAGTTTGGCGGACCTTATTCAGACGATAACAGCTGGATATTGGACGATAACGGAAATGAAGACTTTAAATCTACCCAGGGTACAGCTCGTATCTGGTTCTTTAATGCACGTATAAATGGCGGCGGGGTGCGCTGGTATGTACCCACCAAAAAATTGAAAGCTTTGTTTGATGAAGAGCCGGGTGACAAAAGGTTGGATGCAGCTTTGTATTATAAGGAGGGCGAAGACTTTACCGCCTATGATGGCGGAGGTGTAACGCCAGGCGTATTTACTACGGCCCTTCCGCCTGCCCCTACATCACAATCACCTACTGGCCTTGCCATTAAAAAATATATGGGCAGTAAAAACACCGATCCGGCATTTTATAGAAATGGTGTTACGTTTAACAATGAACGCTTTCTCAGGTATCCTGAAGTATTATTATTACACGCCGAAGCTTTATTAAGTGGTGGCGCGCCTAAGGGCATAAGTGTTTATCAAACTGCGGATGCCTGTATAAACAAAACAAGGAACAGGGCCGGATTAAGTAATTTGTCTGGAGCTACGATAACGCAACTTCAAAAAGAAAAACAAAAGGAGCTTTGTTTTGAACCGGCCCGATATTTTGACATGATTCGTTGGAATGTCGGTGGGGCAAAAATTTTCCCTTTCCCGCAGGCTGAAATTGACAGAAACCGTGGAGGGTTGGTGCAAAACCAATAGCAGAGCGAATATTCCGGATTAGAGATAAGTTTTTTTTCGATAGCAAGTAATTGTTTTTATAAAATCAACAGGCAGATACAAATCTGCCTGTTGATTTTATAAAGGGAGCTATGTTATTTACAACCTTTAAAGGAAAAGGCCAATCCGACATTTAATCGGTCTCATTCTAAACATCATGACAACGAAAGAGCTTTCTGCAGGTCAGTAATACATTGCTCAACACATCTTTGTTTCGTACCATGACAATACCGTTGTAATGCCTATCGAGTATAAAATGATTTATGCAATTGGTAAATTAAAAATTCCTATGTTTTTAAGAGTTAAAATAGCTTGTCTGTTTGTAATACTTTTTTCTGTTTCTGCCTGTAAAAAAAACAATACCGTATTTAGAGAAATCAGTTCCTCTGAAAGTGGTATTGATTTTAATAATAAGCTCAACTATACAGATTCTCTTACAGTGCTGGATTTTGAATACATGTTCAATGGAGCAGGTGTTGCATTATGTGATATTAATAACGATGGGCTGCAGGATATTTTATTTACCGGAAATATGGTTCCTGCAAGGCTTTATCTCAACAAAGGCAACCTGCCTGCCGGACAGGCGGGTTTAAAGTTTGAAGACATTACTGAAAAGAGCGGATTAAAAACAGAAGGATGGTGTTATGGTATTGCTGTCGTAGATATTAACCAGGATGGTTACCAGGATTTTTATATTTGTAAATCAGGAAATAAAAACACCCCTGCTTTACAAAGGCGTAATTATTTTTTCATCAACAATGGCAACAACACATTTACAGAATCCGCAGCAAAAATGGGACTGGATGATGATGGCTACGATGTACAAGCCGCCTTTTTCGATTATGATAAAGATGGAGACCTGGACATGTACCTTATGCGTAATTCTTTTGTAAACTACAATCGAAATAATGCCCGGGAAATGAAGCCTGATATGGAAACTTCGTCAACCACTGACAAACTTTTCCGCAATGATGGCCCTGTTGTTTCCCTCCCTTCGGGAGAACGGAAGGGGGGCTTTACGGATGTTTCCAAAGAAGCTGGTATTACGATAGAGGGTTTTGGGTTAGGCGTTGCCGTGTGCGATATAAACAAAGATAACTGGCCTGATGTATACGTATCAAACGATTTTATCACCAGCGATTTGGTTTGGATAAATAATCATGACGGCACTTTCAGTAATAAGGCGAATGAATATTTGCGGCATCAAACTTACAATGCAATGGGGAATGATGTGGCAGATTTTAATAATGATGGCTATGATGATATCGTAACAGTGGATATGCTTCCCCCCGATAATAAAAGATGGAAACTTACGATCCCCGGCAACCGATATGACGAATTTAATAATTCAGTAAACCTGGGTTATGAACCACAATATGTTCGTAATACCTTGCAGTTGAATAATGGCGATGGAACCTTTAGTGAAATTGCACAGGTATCGGGTATCAATGCTACTGAATGGAGCTGGGGCCCTTTGTTCGCTGATTTTGATAATGATGGCTGGAAAGACTTATTTGTTGCCAACGGTTATAAAACTGATATAACCAATCTTGATTTTATGACCTATGGCAAACGGGCTTTGTTCATGGGTACTCCCGAGGCTAACCGCAAAGAAAGATTAAAAATATTACAAAATTATCCTGGCATCTATGTAAACAATTATGTGTTTAGAAATAATCATGACCTTACTTTTTCCAATGTTTCAAATGATTGGGGTTTAGTCAAACCCTCTTATTCCAACGGAGCTGCGTATGGCGATTTGGATAATGATGGCGACCTTGACCTTGTTGTAAATAATATTGATGCAGCAGCCTCTGTTTATGAAAACCAAACCAATAAACTAAATCCAACAGCAAAATGGATGGAAGTAAAATTCAAAGGGCCTCCGGGTAACCGTGACGGGCTGGAAACTAAAGTATGTTTATGGCAGAATGGAATGATGCAGTATGGTTATTGTGCACCGGTAAGGGGATATTTATCAAGCGTACCTGCAATGGTTCATTTTGGATTAACTGATAAACCAATTGACAGCATAAAAGTTTTATGGCCTGATGGTAAAACACAACTTGTAAGTAAGCCATCATTAAACCAAATGCTGGTGCTCGATTATAAAAATGCAGTATCATCTGCAACACAGTTCGGTGATATTATAAAGCCCTCATTGCTGTCAAAGGTTGATTCTTCTTTGCAAATAAATTACCTGCACAAAGAAGATGATTACATTGACTTTAAAGCACAACCCATTTTGCAGCACACCAGCTCACATGAAGGGCCAGGGCTTGCAGCAGGCGATGTAAACGGGGATGGTTTGGATGATTTCTTCATAGGCGCAGCAGCAGGTTCTGATGGTGCTTTTTTTATTCAGCAAAAAAGTGGAAAATTTTTACAGCAACCGCTTCCTCACGATAATCATGCTGATGATATGGGTGCATTATTCTTTGATGCAGATAAAGATGACGATTTGGATTTGTATGTAGTAAGCGGCGGAACCACTGCTGAGAAAAAAGGTAATGCAATTTACCAGGACAGGCTTTATATGAATGATGGCAAAGGAAAATTTTCATTGTCTGTGAATGCATTGCCCGCTATTAATAATAGTGGTGCAAGCGTTGTTGCTGCTGATTATGATAAAGACGGCGACCTTGATTTATTTGTTTGCGGACGGGTAAGCCCCGGCGAATACCCATTATCGCCAAAAAGTTTTTTATTGAGAAATGATGTCGTTTCTCCCTCTCCTTCAGGAGAGGGCCGGGGTGAGGTTAAGTTTATTGATGTAAGTGCCGATCAATTGCCACAACAGGGAAATATGGGAATGGTTACTTCTGCTTTGTGGACAGATTTTGATAATGATGGCTGGATTGATTTGGTTGCTGCAGGAGAATTTATGCCCATCACTTTTATTAAAAATGAAAAAGGTAAACTAATAAACAAACCACCACTCACCATAAACAACTCACAAGGTTGGTGGAACAGTTTGGTTGCAGGCGATTTTGACAATGATGGCGATATAGATTTTATAGCAGGAAACACAGGTTTGAATAACTGGCTTAAAGCGAGTGTTGCAGCACCGGTGTGTGTGTATGCAAAAGATTATGACAAGAACGGAAGACTTGACCCCATTCTTTGTCATTACAGAGATGGCGTGGAATATATCGTTCATGCAAGGGATGATATCAATTTACAAATGACAGCAATGAAAGCAAGGTTCAAGGATTATACTACGTGGGCAGAAGTAAGTTTCAAGAACGCTTTTTTAAAAGAAGAAATTGCAGATGCCTTGGTATTAAAGTGCCAGACATTTTCCAGTGCCTATATTGAAAACAAAGGAGCAGGAAAATTCGATATACTTGCATTGCCGGTAGAAGCACAATTGTCGTCTATTTACGGAATGCTTTGTACCGATATTGATAATGATGGCAACCTTGATGTGGTGTGTGCAGGAAATTCTTATGCCCCTGAAGTGCAGGCGGGTCGTAATGATGCACAGGGTATGCTGATATTAAAAGGCAATGGCAAAGGCGGTTTTGTTGCACACAGGACTGAATTTAATACAGCCAGCGATAACAAAGCTATCAGCAGTATTCAGTCTGTTGATGGAAGCAGGTTATTGCTTGTAAGCAGTAACTCAGGCTCTTTAAAAACCTATCGTGTTAACCAGCAAACAAAGCAAATTTCATTAACTGATGCAGATGTGTATGCAGTTATCACCAATAAAAATGGTAAAACGTATAAAGAGGAATTTCAGTTTGGGAATTCTTATTTATCACAAAGCAGCAGAAGGTTGAATGTTGCAGCAGGAACAAAGTCTTTAATGATTTACGATAACAAAGGAAATAAACGGGAAGTGAAATTATGATATGTGTCCGGCATAAAATTTTCTTATTTTTTATTGTCACAGGGTTGGTTTCCTGTTCACATAAAAAAACGTTGTTTGAATCATTGCCTTCTTCACAAACCGGAATTGATTTTATTAATAAAGTGGAAGAGAATGATAAATATAATGTACTTGACTACATGAATATTTATACAGGTGCCGGTGTTGCAGCAGGCGATATAAACAATGATGGGTTGGTTGATTTATATTTCAGTGGCAACGAAAACTCCGGCAGACTTTACATCAATAAAGGTAACCCGCCTGCCGGACAGGCAGGTTTTAAATTTGAAGATGTAACAGAAAAAGCTGGTTTATTAACGAACCGCTGGTGTACAGGTGTTTCAATGGTAGACATAAACCAGGATGGATGGCTGGATATTTATGTAAATGTAGCCGGCAGTCCTAAGTTTGGCAACACTGCAAATTTGCTTTACATAAATAATAAAAACGGAACTTTTACTGAAGAAGCGGAAAAATACGGAATTGCAGATACAAGGTTAACGATGAATGCTTCTTTCTTTGATTATGATAAAGATGGCGACCTGGATTTATTTCTAATAACCAATCCTGCCAGTGAAAGAGTGAATGATGTAAACACCATCACTGAAATTCAGCAGCACGGCGAATCTCCGGGTACGGATATTTTGTACCGCAACAATGGTCCTGCCCCCTCTCCAAATGGAGAGGGCCGGGGTGAGGTTACTTTTACAGATGTATCTAAAGAAGCAGGTATCTTAAAAGAAGGATATAGTTTGGGCGCTGCCATCAGCGATGTAAACAACGATGGATGGCCCGATATATATGTTTCCAATGATTTTTTAACAAGCGATATTTTGTACATTAACAATGGTAACGGAACATTCAGCGATAAAACCCGTGAATGTTTAAAGCACACCAGTTTTGCTTCAATGGGCAATGATGTGGCTGATTTTAATAATGACGGGCTGCCTGATATTTATACATTGGATATGCTGCCTGAAGATAATTACAGAAAAAAAATGATTATTCCTTCAACCAGTTATGACAAATTTCAATTGTTGTTGCAAAAGGGATATGAACCACAATACACCCGCAATGCTTTGCAATTAAATAACGGTTCTTCTCCCTCTCCAAATGGAGAGGGCCGGGGTGAGGTTACTTTCAGCGACATCGCTTTTCTTTCGCAAGTTAGCAGTACCGACTGGAGCTGGGCATCTTTATTTGCAGATTATGATAATGATGGAGATAAAGATTTAATGGTTACAAATGGATTTTATCGTGACCTTGGCGACCAGGATTATATTCATTACCAGGCAAAGCTCAATAACCCTATGGGTATTCAATCTGCAAAGAGGGCAGAAAAATTAAAGGCTGTAAAAGCATTGGCCAATATTCCTTTGCAGGATTATTTATTTGAAAATAACAATGACCTTACATTTACCAAACGCTCCACTGATTGGGGATTTAATGAACCCGGTTTTTCCAATGGTGCCTGTTATGCTGATTTGGATAATGACGGCGACCTTGAATTAATCATTAATCAGTTTAACAGCAAAGCAAAAATATTTAAGAATAATGCAAATGAGTTATTGAAGAATAATTATCTCTCAATAAAATTAAAGGGCATGCAACCGAATACAGATGCAATTGGCTCCAAAGTATATGTATTTACAAAAGGACAAATGCAAATGCAGGAATTAAACCCCTATCGGGGATATGAATCATCCATGGAACCCGTATTGCATTTTGGTATTGGAAAAAATACTGTGGTCGACAGCATAAAAATTATTTGGCCCGGCGGGGAACGGCAAAAAGAAATTACAGTAAAAGCAAACCAGGTTATAAATATTGCATATGCAGCTACTACAAGGATTGACGATGCTGTTATGAAAAATAATTCGTCTTACTTGTTTACAAACATCACCGGGAACAATGGATTAAACTATCATCATACTGAAAATGAGTTTGTTGATTTTAAAATACAGCCGCTGTTGCCACACATGCACTCTAAGAACGGACCGGGCATTGCAACAGGCGATATAAACGGTGATGGCAAAGAGGATTTTTATATCGGCGCTGCATCAGGAAATAACGGGAGTTTTTTTATTCAAAACAGTAATGGAAATTTTTCTGAAAAAAAATTGAACAAAGATACTTTGTATGAAGATATGGGCGTATTACTATTTGATGCAGATAATGATAACGACCTTGATTTGTATGTAGTGAGCGGTGGTTCAGAAAATACAGAAGGCACTGCAATGCAGCAGGACAGGTTGTATTTTAATAATGGTAAAGGGAATTTTACATATAAGCCGGATGCATTGCCAGAGACAAAAGCCAGTGGCTCCTGCGTTGTGGCCTGCGATTATGATAAAGACGGTGATTTGGATTTATTTATTGGTGGAAGAGTGGTGCCGGGTAGTTACCCTTTGGCAGCGAAAAGCTATTTATTAAAGAATGTTGCTGGAAAATTTTCAGATGTATCTGCAACCGAATTACCCCAGCGAGGGGAAATAGGAATGGTTACTTCTGCACTTTGGACAGATTATGATAATGATGGGTGGATTGACTTAATGCTGGTAGGAGAATTTATGCCCATTACATTTATAAAAAATGAAAATGGAAAACTTGCAATCAACTCACGAACTACAATTGATCATTCACAAGGCTGGTGGAACAGTATTGCTGCCGGCGATTTTGATGAGGATGGAGATATAGATTATATAGCAGGGAATTTAGGGCTGAATAGTCGGCATAAAGCAAGTACAGCGCATCCGCTTTGTATATATGCCAAGGACTTTGATAAGAATGGTCGAATAGACCCGGTAATGTGTTACTATGTTCAGGGAGAAAACTATATATATCCTACGCGTGATGAAATGATTAAACAAATAAATGCCTTTCGCGGACGCTTTCAAACATATGAATCCTATGCAAAAGCAAGCTTTGCTACTTCTTTTACCGAAGAAGAATTAGCCGATGCATACCTGGTGAAAAGCCAGTGCTTCGAAAGTAGTTATATTG
The DNA here is from genome assembly GCA_046153465.1 of Chitinophagaceae bacterium. Taxonomy (GTDB): domain Bacteria; phylum Bacteroidota; class Bacteroidia; order Chitinophagales; family Chitinophagaceae; genus Endoryza. The sequence continues at coordinate 3,355 of JBJXDV010000474.1, read as the reverse complement.
AAAATAATGGCAATGGAATTTTTGAACGGAAACCACTTCCGGCAGCAGCGCAACTGGCTCCTTTATTTGGTATGCTAAGCGACGACTATAACAATGATGGGCACCTGGATATACTGTTAACCGGAAATTCTTATTCCACGGAAGCATCTACTGGCTGGTACGATGCCTTTACAGGTTTGTTATTAGCAGGGGATGGTAAGGGGAATTTCAAATCGGTGCCGGGTAATATGTCTGGTTTTTTTGCAGATGGCGATGCTAAAGGGATGGCGCAAGTAATATTGGAAAATGGCAAAACGATAATTGTAAACGGCAACAATGCGGGGGCGGTAAAAACCTTCCGCGTAAATGGAGCACCAGAAAAAAAACTGAAGGTAAATTCAACTGACGCCTATGCCATAGTAACCAAAAAAGATGCGAGCTCTTATAAACAAGAATTTTATTTTGGTAATACGTATTTGTCTAACTCATCAAGAATAATGGTTGCGGGTAAGTACATAAAAAGCATTCTTATAGTTGATAATGCCGGTAATAAAAGAGAAATCTATTAGTGCGATGAAAAAAATATCTCCTATATTTTCCATACTGATTGTTGTTTTATTTGGCTGCAAACCAAAAACAGACGAATTGCGGTTGGCGGCATTTTGTAAAAACCAATTAACGGAATGGAACCGAAAGCTTACGAGGGTAATTATTACTGATATTTTTACTCCGCCTGTATGCAGCCGCATATATGCATATTGTAATATTGCGGCGTATGAGGCTATGCGTGGTGCGGATACAGGCTACAAAACCTATACGGGTATTTTGCACGATCTTACAGAAGTACCGCAGGGAAGTAGTGCCAATAAATATTTTTATTCAATAGCTGGTATCATTGCCTTTAGTACAGCGGCACAAAAATTGGTATTTAATAAAGAAGCGGTGATAGATATGGAGAATGAGTATCTAAGCCAACTGAAAATAATAGTAAACGATAATGATCTTATTGATAAATCAGTGGCTTTTGGCAGGCAGGTTGGCAAACATATTACCGATTGGGCTGCAAAAGATGGTTACCTGCAGCGAACATCCAGGCCGGGGTATATTGTAAACAGGCAACCCGGTCGATGGCAACCTACTCCACCCGATTATATGGATGCGATTGAACCAAACTGGAATACTGTTCGAACTTTTTTGCTTGATTCGGCAACTCAATTTCTATCGCCCCCTCCAACAAAATTTGATACGGTACATGCGTCGAAATTCTATAAAGAAGCTATGGAGGTATATATGGCCGTTAATAATAAGCAGAACATTGATATCGCAAAATTCTGGGACTGTAATCCAAATGTCTCTGTCACGCAGGGACATATTATGTATTTTCAACAAAAGATATCTCCCGGCGGTCATTGGATACATATTACAGCATCTGTAACCGAAAAAGAAAATTATGACGAGTTGAAAAAAGCATCCGTACTTTCCAAAGTGGCCATTACAATAGCAGATGCATTTATCAGTTGCTGGAGTACGAAATATAAATATACGTTGATCAGGCCCGAAACATATATCAACAAATATATTGACAAAGACTGGAAGCCCTTGTTACAAACTCCGCCGTTCCCGGAGTATACCAGCGGGCATAGTGTGGCTTCCACTAGTGCTGCCGCTATGTTAACTTATTTGGTGGGTAGTAACTATTCTTATATTGATTCAACAGAACTGATATTTGGTATGCCATTAAGAAAATATAATTCCTTTGAAGAAGCAGCACATGAAGCATGCATCAGTAGAATTTATGGAGGCATTCATTATATGCCGGCGATCAATAATGGGATAGAAGAAGGTAAGAAAATAAGTAGCTATATAATTTCTAAACTAAATAAATAATACAAATTGCCATATGTACTTATTGAAATAGTTTTGTTTTAACTAAGAGCGATAGCGTTGCTTTAATAAGTTTTATTGCTTTTAGTTCTTTTGCTATTCATACTTTCTGGCGCAAAATCAGTAAAGATAAATACGAAACATCCGGGTCAGTTATTTTAAAGAATTGGGAACTTGGAATTTTGATAACAGGTGGTACAAACTTCTTTACTAATAATTGTGCCGGGCAGTTTATAGAATAAAATTAATCGCTATCTATTTCCTAAATTACAGTGAAGCCAGGATACGACTTCCTTACCTGCTATGCTACGATGGCAGGTTTCTTGAGTGATTTTTTTTGTGAATTAAGCGATGTATTACAAAGATGCTAACTGGTAGAATATAATTTTCATATTACGATCGGCATCATAGATCATCCAAAGAATATTGGATACCCTGCTTATTGGTACGTCAGGGGATATGGGTTATTTTCCGTGAACCCATTGGGAAGAAAAATATTCAGTAATGGAAAAGAGGAGTTAAATTTTTCTTTAAAGAAAAAGGGTTCTTTACATTTCGTTACCGGGTTGTGATTCATTCGTGGCCCACGTTGACTTACCAGGAAATGAATGCAATGTCATCGGAGTTTGAATTAGTAAGATAAAATTGGTTGTTTTACTTTCATTATATAGATGTGCTGCCTGGGATATTAACTTTTTGAATTTGTTGTGGTAGCTCGGTATTGGGAATACCCTTCGGAATTCGATGTCGACTCCGCAATGAAGCACTAACAGCCCGAAAGATGAATAGATCATTAGCTATTCTGGTAAACTTTTGATGAGTTATTGCTCTTTTTTGAACGATGTTTTTTTCTTCTTTCTCAATTACTATACCTTTAGTGTACCTTATTCCTTGATAATGCTAAATGCAGCAGATCCTATTAAGATTGTAGCCGACTTGTTGCGAAGAATTTCGCAATCGACTCTTTTAGTTCGTGGCAGAGATATTATTCCTGAGATTACAAAAAATATTCCCGCAATTCTTGGAATGCGCTATTGTTTTGTTTCAGAATTTATAGATAATGAAACAACAACATTGCGGACCATTGCCTTTACCGATAATGGACTTGTAATTGATAATATAGAATGTAACGTCAATGAATCGGTTGGCCAGATGATGATAAACGGCAACCCTTTTTTCCCTGGAGCTGGGGCGCAACGAGTGTTCAATGCTGTAAAAGGAATTGAAGCATATGCAGGGGCACCCATATTAAACCCCGACAATGGGGAAGTAATGGGCCATATTGCCGTTACGGATCCCACACCACATCTGCAGGAAACAAATGAAACAGAAATATTGAAAATTCTTGCGGCCAGATTGGGAACTGAGTTTGTTTGACGAAAAGTAAAGAAACAATTGGATATGAAAAATGAGGAGTTACATCACAGTAAAATTGATATTGAATTATACAAGGTAACAATCGAAAATCTGCACGAAGCAGTTTATTGGATTG
>JBJXDV010000473.1:0-20606 GCA_046153465.1 Chitinophagaceae bacterium | reverse complement strand
CACCAGCTTTCCGAAAACTATCTTGCGCCAACAAAGGATTAATTCGAATAAGTTGGTACAATAAATTCCAGGCTGGAGTTTCTGTGATAAAATGATGCACGTTATCACTTTCAGTAGAAGCATTACGTGCCGATTGCGTTACACTGATGCAGAGCCGCCCGGCAATCAAGTAATAAAGCAGGTCGAGTTCCTGAATTGTTAGCGGGTATACCTGGTGATACCCTTTTACAACATCAACAGCTACCTGTAATGGTTGTTCGCAATTAAGCATCGCATAGGTACAGGCGACGGCAAGGTTGTTTATTAATGGCGTATAAACCATATCACCAAAATCGATTAAACCAACTACTTTATCTCCCTTCACTAATACGTTGTAATCGTTGGCATCATTGTGTACATAGGCGTGCCTTAATGATGAAAGTACCGGCAAGACTTCCATTTCAAATTGCAGCAGGAAGTATCCTGCTATTCTTCTACGCTCGTGATTCTTAATAAACGTTAAGTTGGCATTTGCATCCAGAGCCGTTTGTATATCCCAGGTATAATGCCGATGCATAGCAGGATGAGAAAAAAGTTGCAGCACTTTATCCATTTCCCCCATAAATACACCCAGGTCTGCATACAGTGACTTTGATTTGTTTTTTAGATCCACCCAAAACGTTCCCTCCATAAAGCTAAGAATACGCACATAATAATTTTTCCCCTGCACAACAATTGTTGTCAATTCGTTTCCTTCCCTATTTAATAGATAATGCTGAAACTTATCAGCGAGCGAACTGGCCGCGAGGTGGTTGATTATTTTTACCTGTGCATCTAAAAAAGGAAGGCCATGGGCATCATGCGCAACTTTTAGAATATATTTATTATTGACGGCGTCGGTCAATTGAAAATTAAGTTCGTCAAATCCATTTAACGTCTTTACAGAAACAGTTAATCCATAATACATACTTGCCCAGCCCTGAATATCCTGTGTCGAAAAATTCATACCTAGTAATTAATCAGTTATCATGAGATAAAATCAATTTAGAAATCAATCGTTGTTCCAATATTTTCTTCTACTGCTTTTTTATACATCGCCTCCGCTGCAAACAAATCATACAATGCCATACCGGCGGATTTATATACAGTAGTTTCATTGATATTGATCGTACGTTCACCTGTAATAAGTTTTCCAATAGTAAATACATCTTCGTCTTTTAATAATCCTTTTTGAATGGGGTTAATGATATCTCCCGTTTCCCTTCTTGCAAATTCAGAATCAATAACCAGTTGTTTTGCCAATGAAAATACATGGTCGGGCAACTCTTGCATGGTTGGTTTATAGGAACCAATTCCAATAAAGTGTTTTCCTTCCAGTAAAGAAGTATCGTTGGGCAATATTGCGCCGGATGAGGTGGTTGCTGTAATTATAACGGTTGTTTTATCAAGTACCTCTTTTGCAGAAGAACAAGGAACAACATGTACCGTCGGATGATGCTTGTTTACGATAGCAACCAATTTCCCCACGCAAGTTTGCACATTATCAAATGCAAAAATCTGCTTTATATTCCGGACACTACATGCAAAAATAGCCTGGTGCACTCCCTGTATACCGCAACCGATTAGGCCAACCGAATCGATGGCAGCAGGCGTTGTATATTTTATCCCAATAGCACCCACGGCCCCTGTTCTCAGTGCGGTCAATTTTTCGGCATTCATTAATGCAAGGGGCAAACCGGTAACTGTATCGTTTAATAAAAGCGCTCCTATCGTAACTGGTAATTTTTTCGATTTATTACCGGGCACAACAGAAACTAATTTAGTAGCAAAAAAAGAATCATTAAATGCAGGCATACACAAAAGCGTATTATTGCCATGATCGATATGCATTCTTTTTGGCACTATACAACTATTCCCTTCATAAGAAACCATCGCTGATTCCACCGCTTCTATGATTTCCTTAAAACTAAGTAAAGAAGAAATTTCTTCATTGGTTAATACAATCATAAAACTACAATAGATATTATTAAAATTCCTGCGCCCGAATAGCCTCTACTTCTGCAACTGTCATTGGCAATTTTTTACCAAGTAATTGATACCCGCTGGGAGTGATAAGATAATCTTCCTCTACCCGAATTCCACTGAAGTCTTTATACTTCTCCACTTCCTGGTAATTGACAAACTCAGAGAATTTATTTTCCGACTTCCACTGATCTATTAGAGATGGAATGAGATAAATACCCGGTTCAACAGTTAATGTAAACCCGGGCTCCAACGAACGGCCAAGCCTCAACGATTTCATTCCAAATTGAGTACTCTTTTTCAAGGTATCCGTATAGCCAACATACTGCTCGCCTAAATCTTCCATATCATGAACATCTAAGCCAATCATATGGCCCAGCCCACATTGAAAAAATAATGCATGCGCGCCGGCAGCGACCGCTTCCTCTGCATTTCCTTTCATCAATCCAAGTTGTTGCATCCCTTCTACAATTTTTTTTGATGCAGCCTGGTAAACTTCTTTAAACAAAACGCCTGGCGTTAACATCGATACCGCAGTATTATGAGCAAGTAGAACTATTTCATAAACTTCTTTTTGTTTGGCAGTAAATTTTTTACTTACTGGAAAAGTACAGGTAAGATCTCCTGCATAATTCATGTCATTACTGGCTCCTGCATCACAAAGCACAAGCTGACCTTCATTTATAGTATTCCCGCAATAAAGATTGTGCAGGGTTTCTCCATGAATAGTTACAATAGGATTAAACGACAGGCTCCCGTTATTTTGATAGGCCACTTCTTTTACTTTGGCCATTACTTCGTATTCCTTCATGCCAGCCTTTGCAAAGCGCATAGCCGCAAGGTGCATATCACCACTAATCAAAGTAGCCTTATGCATTTCCGCTACTTCGCGTGTTTCTTTAATGGATCGCTGGCTAACAATCGCTTTAATTAACGGAAGTGAAATAAATTCTCCCAACCGATTTTCGGTTACGCCTAACCATTGCGCCAGTTTTATTTTATTTTCCGGGCGATAAGGAGGAATGAGATGAATTTTTCTACCCTTTGCAATAGCCTGCTTTAGGTGTTCTTCTACTTTATCATATTGCATGATCGTTCTCACACCAACTGCAGTGGCCATTTCATTCAAAGAAGGTAAGGGGCCTGTCCATACAATATCTTCGATGGTTAACTCATTACCGAATATTAGCTCATCACCCGATTCTGCATCGATAACCGCAGCCAGCCCCGCAACATTTAATCCAAAGTAATAAAGAAAACAACTATCCTGCCGAAAAGGATACCAATTGTCTTTGTAATTCATACTACTCTCTTCGTTACCCAAAAAAAGAATAAGCCCATTTCCTATTTTTCTTTTTAATACCGCCCGACGATTTTCATATACTGATTTTTCAAATAACCTGATTTGCATAACTATTGATTAAATGCGTTAATGATTTACGGATCTTACGGGTTTAAGCGTAAAACTATATTCATAATTACCGTAAGGTAACATATACTCTTCATGTGTTTTGGCCCCCCATGCATTATCTCCTCCAACACCCATTTGTTTGAAGTCGATATTCCACCAGATAAAAGGATCATTAGTGATAGAACCACCATGGTTATTTGCTGCGGCATTTCGATCAAATTCCAATTTATTCATATCAAAATGTAAAACGCCTGCACTAATTGTGGGGTGTCCAACCGCCATTAAACCAATTCCACCAGAATTATATAATGTCATCCAACGAACATCGGTTCGATAACCGCTTTCCTGCGCACGCGCATAAGGATGGAATAAAGAATCGGCCTGAGAATTATATAAGTCAATTTCTGCTGCATCGTTTCGATCCCAATAGTTATCGAATGGTCCGCGCCCAAACCACTGCACTCTATCAAACTCACTATTCAATAATACGCGCATTCCAAACCTGGGCATTTCCGGCAATTTCATATTGCCCATTTTCAGAGTAACACTCACTTTTATTTCGCCATCTGCGTTGACAAGATAAGTTGCTAAATACCGAGCCTCTGCCGATGGTAAATAATAAAAGGCGTGGATGGCAGCCTGTTGCTCTATATTTTTTTCAACAATAAAACTATCCAACCTTGCGTCTGCCATTACACTTTTCCAAAGCGCACAACGTATCTGCTGACTATTTCCAATATCGTTATCCGTAGCCGCCCTCCAAAAATGAGGTTGGAGAGATGAAAATAAAAATGGCTTATCCTGAAAAACATACTGCTGTAACAATCCATTTTGCTTATTAAATAACACAGCAAATTCTCCATTACTAATTTTCAAAAGACTATCCTCCGTGGATTGCAGTAAGGAATGATTTGGTTTGTTTGTGGGTGGTTGCAATTTGTTTGTCGGAATAAGTTCAAGTTGCTCCCTTGCAATTATATATCCTTGTGGTAGCAGGGCTGACTCCTCTTTAACAGCAGCTTCTAAATGAAGAAAGTATTCAATACCAGGTTCAGCATTAAACGACGCTATATCAAGTATTACTTCTTTCGATTGATGGGGATCGATGGCTAAGGCTGGCAATACTCCTTCTGCTATTTTCTTTCCATTATTCTTAATAAACCATCTGAATTTGAAATTTGAAAGATTGGTAAAATCGAAACGATTCGTAATCCGAATCGTTTTAGTTGACAGGTTGATCAATTCAAAAGAAATATTCTGGTATACTTTTTTCAATTCGAATGCCTGGGGATGGGGCGTTCGATCGGCTGCAAATAATCCATCGGCACAAAAACTAGTGTCACTGGTAGCGCCCACCTTTCCCATATCTCTTCCGTAGGCCCAAATAAATCTACCATTGCTATCTTTCTTTTTAAATGTTTGATCGGCGAAATCCCAGACAAATCCGCCTTGTAATTGATCATTACTATAAATGATATCCCAATAATCTTTTAGGTTACCACCACTATTTCCCATCATGTGCGCATACTCGCAAAGAATTAATGGCCTTGGTTTCCATTCTTCAATATACTCCTTAAGAAAGTTAGTGTTCTTATACATCGGGCAAAAAATATCCGTATACTCGTTATCCCTCGCCTCTTCGTATTGAACGGGGCGCGTGCTGTCTTTCGACTTTAAATATTGATACGTCGCAATAAAATTATTCCCAAACCTGCTCTCATTACCCAACGACCAGGTGATGATGCTGCAAAAATTTTTATCCCGTTCAAACATTCGTTTGGTTCTGTCGAGATAGGCCGCTTTCCAATCGGGTTTATCCGATAATGTTTTAAGTGGATGAAAACTCATTCCATCGCATTCTATATTGGCCTCGTCAATTATATAAATCCCGTATTGATCGCAGAGTTCATACCATTCTTCTGCATTCGGATAATGACTGGTGCGAACTGCATTAATATTGTACTCTTTCATAATACGGATATCATTTAACATACTTGATACCGTTATTACTTTCGCTGTTACCATATCGTGCTCATGGCGGTTTACCCCTTTAAGTTTTACAGCCACACCGTTTACAAGGAACAGGCCATATTTGATTTGAATAGATCTAAATCCAACACGATGTGAAATACTTTCAAGTAGCTTTCCCTTTTTATCAAAGTGATTAATGATAAGTATATAAAGGGAAGGATGCTCTGAACTCCATTTATCTACATCATTGATAACAAATTTAAACGAATGATTGGTTTGTGAACCAATGGCCGATTTTTTCTGAAAGAGTAGTTCGTTACTATTCTTTAGCAGTTTTATTTCTATCAATTGTTTTTCTTCTACTTTTTTTGGAGAATGATTAAGCAATACCCTCAAATCGAAAATTCCATTCGTGTAAGTTGCATCCAGTCCGGCAGAAACAAAAAAATCATAAATAGCAAGTTTAGGGCGTGCTACTAAATAAATACTTCGCTCAATACCGCTAAGCTTCCACATATCCTGCCCTTCAAGATAAGTACCATCATTAAATCGAAACACCTGGATGGATACCGTATTACCTGAAGGTTTAAGCGCTTTGGTAATATCAAATTCAGCGGGCGTCTTACTATCCTTACTAAATCCAATATATTTTCCATTTATCCATAAATAAAAAAAGGAATTCACCGCACCAAGATGGATAAAAATATTTTTACCATTCCAATTAGCAGGAACTTCAAATTGCCTTTTATACGAACCTACCGGGTTATATTCTTTCGGAACGAGTGGTGGATTAGGAGCAATAGGATATTCTACATCAGTAAAAATAAATTTATCGTAGCCTTCTGTTTGCCAGTTGGATGGCACTTTGATATTATTCCAGATACTTACATCGTATTGGTCGATGAAGAAATTTTCGGGCCGTTCTGATGGATTGCTTACCAGTTTAAATTTCCAATCGCCATCCAATGATTGAATAATTGATGAAGTGGATTTTGTCAATGCTTCTTTCTCTGATGCACCGGGAATAAAATGCGCATGAGGCTCCATGGTATTTTGGGATACAAGGACGGGATTCTCCCAATCATTTATCTGCGGCGAGCAAGTTTTGGGAGCAATAAAGTAAAAAAATAGGCTACCACAAAAAATTGCAATGATTCGCATCTATGGTTGAATTTACTTTCATTATTGAGGCAATCGTGCACCTACCGAACATCTAATTCATCTATCCTAAGAGATGGGTTATAGTATTCAATTGCCAGTACTGCAGATTGAGAAATTATTACATCTGCTTTTTTCCAGCCTGTTTAATTATATTACAATAAGCCACGAAATTATTACATCGAGACATTATCCTGCGGTTTTTACGTTTTTATTTTTACTTTAACCGTGTAGCCGTCGATAGGCGATCTGCAACATTATCCCAATTGATAATATTCAGCATTGTATCTACAAAATCAGCCCGCTTATTTTTGTATTTGAGATAATATGCATGTTCCCAAACATCCACTACCAGTAATGGAACAACTCCCCATTGCGTTAATTTTTCATGATTTTCGCATTGAAGAATAATGAGTTTATCTGAATAAGGCTGATAACCTAAGATGCCCCATCCGTTTCCATCTACATCTTTGGAAATTTTAGATAAATACATCTTCAACTTATCAAAACTGCCGAAATCTTTTTCAATACGCTTTAATAGTTCTCCCTTTGGGTCTGTTTTTTTATTTGTTAGATTTGTCCAGAAAATAGTATGTAATACATGTGATGAAAAATGATACGAAAGCTTTTTTGTCCAATAATCAATGGTTTCCATGTTACCTGCCTGGCCGGCAGGCAGATTTTCATCCAACGCCTTCCTGATTTTCATTAAATCATTATTGGCTGCTTTCACGGCTCCCCCATGATGAAAAGTGTGATGCAGGTAAACGGTTTCCTCATCCATATGGGGTTCCAGAAAATTCTTATTATAGGGTAATGACAGATGAATAAAGTTACCATTGGCATCTGTTAATTTATCCAATCCATTTTCATCATAATGTTGTGCAAGTACAGAGGAGGTTGGTAAAATGCTGGTAACAGCTAATACACCTGAAGCAGATAGAAATTTTTTTCGGTTCATAATATAACTTTTAAAAAGTGAAGCGCCATACTAGTTTAGCGGCCCCTGCCGAATTTCGCGGACGCATAAAATCAAATTGTTTTAAATTATCATAACCACGGTTATACACCACATATAAATCAGAACCAATATTTGGTATCCAATGCAACCGTAAATTACCCAATAATAAATCATCCAGGGAATTCCATTGAACAAATAACGCTAAATCCAACCGGGGGTTAAAAGCATAGTTAATATATTGAGCCAATTCATGAGTTATAAGCCTTCCCTGGGGTAATTTTAAATTATTCAGTACATAGTCTGTTCTCAGGTTAAAGTGCCTGTTCATATTTATACCCATTGATGCTTCGATATTTGTAATTTTTCCTGTATAAAATTTTCCCCAGCCAACGCTGATATCTCCCCATAATTTTCTTCCCCTAAAAGATCCTGCCTGTATCTCTTGTCTATGCATCCAGTATTTTCCAACCGGTATTTTTATAGAATCGCTAAGCTCAAACGATTCATCCAAGCGCTCATACTGTTGTTGCCAGTTATACTCAAACCGCTCCCCCTTTTTAGTAAAAAAACCAAATGGTCTTGTTTCGTTGTAGAATGATTCCAATTCACCAGTTGTAAACGTCTTGTATACCCGAAAGGCCCATGGCTTAAGATCCATTCGTCGGATACCATATTTTGTGAACCATCTGGGGGTAAGACGAAAGTTCCAGGTAAAATTGTTGAAGTTCTTTCTTTCTAAAAAGCCCAGTTCGGGATTATAGTTATTTTGCACACTACCGATGGCTATAAAATTATCAATGAGGTCGTTGGGATAATCAATAAATAAGCGCCATGCATAAGCGCCATTTCCATTCTTTCCCGTGTCAAAACTTTTACTTAATAAGGCTGATATAACCAGGTTTTTATTCTTCAAAAATTTTGATGTAGTAAATGCTCCGTCTATACCACCTACCTGATTACTTATAATACTGTTGTTTTTTGATGTAATTATTGCTCCAATATAAGACTGACTGCCAATATCTCTTTTATAACGAACTACAGTATTATTAGTGGCAGGCGCGCTATCAGATGCTGAAGTTTGTATATTAAGGAGACCAATATTATTGGCCCCGGCTTTTCCAAACAATCGGGCGCCGGCAACAATTGGTACTTGCTGAAAATTTTCAATACCAATTTTACGGGTGTAAAAAATTTCATTGCTGCCTCCTGCATTGAATTGATAATTCTGATACCCTTCTAAAAAGAATTCTCTTTTTTCGGGATAGAATAAATTAAAACGGTTTAGGTTAACCGCAATTCTGTCGGCTTCTACCTGTGCAAAATCCGTATTCGTAGTAAGGTTTAATTTAAGGGTTGGTGTTATATTTATATTCAAATCAGCCCCAATCTTTCCGGGCCATTCGGTTGATTTTCCCTGCTGTTTTTCAAAACCACCCAGGGCAAACGGTTTTAACTCGAAATGTTTGGCATAACCTATATTTTTAAGTCCGGCTAAATGGCCCGCATTTATCAAACAATAAATAGAACAATCTCTTGTCCATCCCTGCCATAAAACCTGTTCATTCTTACTTCGTATATTTCGTTCAAAATTGGTCGCCCAGTTATGCACAGAATCTTTTTTAAACTGAAGACTGTTAAAAGGAATACGCATTTCAGCAAACCATCCTTCTCCGGTAACAGATGTTCTTACATCCCATACTGCATTCCAATCCTGGTTAGCCTGTTCATTTCCGGATATTAATAAATCAGCACGGGCACCATTGGGATTAATAACAAACAAGTAACCGTTTCTTCTGTCATTAAATGGTGATAGCGCTACCTGGAAATTATCATCCTCACTGTAAAAAAAATCCCGTTGCATAAACTTTGCACGAATACTGCCAGGTTTCTGATAACACCAAACGCCAATATACATAGCAAGCCTGTCATATACAATTACAACTTTAGTAGCTTCACTCGATGGCTTACCAAAATCAAGTTCCCGTTGCGTGAAATTGGTTATCGCAGGAGCTGATTTCCAGAAACCTTCTGTAAGTCTTCCATCAAGAATGGGAGTTTCGCTTATAAAACTGGTTTGTATTGTATCCGACCCGCTTTGTTGAGCAGTTGTAACTAAAAAAAAGGTAGTGCAAAGTACTGTTAGAAAACTTTGAATAACAAATCTCATAATGAAAAATTCTGCATTTACATATAACCCGTTTTCTAATAATACTTATTATTTATCTTTATATACTACCCCATCTTTCATAACAACAATATCGGAAACAGAATTTCCTTCTACGCCAATTATATCGGCTAACTTGTGTGCCTCTATACTTCCCATTGCTTTTCTTAATCCCAATACTTCAGCCGCATTAAGAATGGCAACTATAATTGTTTCCAATGGAGGCATTCCACTTTCACCATCCATAAAATCCCATAAATTAAAGTAAGGCTCAAAACTCACTTATCTATTTATTGGATGTACATAACTGATCTTAGTATTGATAACGAAAGCATTTTCAGGCTTAATTGTTTTCTTTAAAATAGAATCTCTCAATATTGCATTGTTTTTTGCACCAGACTAGCAAGTAGTTCCAGTATTCTTCCGATCAAAATTTAAAGACATAATAACAACTGCAACCAAATTCTTGCGCTCACTGCTATAGATACGGAACAAACAGTAATATTTACCGATTGTAAAAAATGTTGCGGTAAAATTAGAATAAAAAGACTTATAAATTTATTTCGATTTATGAGAGATGAACTCGATCAACACCCGATTAAAGTTGTTACAGGTGCATAAAGAATGAGAATACATATTGGCGCATTCATTCTACAAACGATAGCGTATAGTATCAACACTAAAAAAGGCAACCCACAAATTGAATGGGTTGCCACAAAACCAACTAACTGCCTGGGAAGGGCAGGTTCTTTACGGTATGGATTAAATAACTCTAAAACGAAGATTAGCTTTGTCTTTTCAAAAAATCTAATTCAATTTACTGTTAGCTGCACCAGTGAAAAGTTCCAATGCCCGCGGGAACAGAACATTATTCTCAAGATGTACATGTTGGTGTAGGTCTTTTTCAAATGCCTGCAATGAATTAATTACTAACCGATAGGTTGTACATCCATCCTCGGGTAACGTATAATTATTGGTGAGCATGCGTATTTCAGCAAGTAAATTACCTGCGTGATCATGTTCCTGCTCCATCATTTCAATCGGAGCTGTTAGGTAAGTATTATTCAATTGGTTTGCCTGGCTGAGAAGAGAACTTTCCTCAACAGCTATGATTCGTGGAAAAAGAATCAGTTCTTCTTTGTTCATATGTTCAGTCATTTCTTCATTCATCGCTTCGAACAAGGCCATTACTTTCACCATTTCAGGGTGGTGTTCTCCATGCTTGTTAACTACCCGTTGCAGCCATGACAAAATTTGTGGCAATTCCCTTTTTACATAATCATGGTGCGTAGAGAGGATATAATTGACGAGTTGCTTTAACGAAAACAATTCGTAATTAAACATAGAATTATGGGGATTCTCTATTCGAATGCGCTCCAGGGCTGCTGTAATTTCGCTCGCAGGCAACTTTCCATCGTCACATGCCTGCTGCAAGGACCGTTTTCCTTTGCAACAAAAATCGAGATTATATTTTTCGAATACTAAAGCGGCGCGATGATCGTCTTTCACAATTTGGGCAAGGCTTTTCTTCATCAATAAATTCATCTTAATCAATTTTATTTGGGTTACTATTACATATCTTTTCCAGCAATTACATATCTTTTCTAGCAAAACTTCTTAGGGTAAACGACAGAGGTACTATTGCCCAAAGCGACAAGATACCAATTACAAAAAATAGTCCGGGGCCACTACCAAAAAAATCTTTATATAACGCTCCCGTATATCCCATCAGTGCACTGATATCCAATTGCAACATCATCGAAATGCGGGCCAGATCTATCGGGTTAAGTGCTGATAGCAAAAGGGTGAATTTTTCCATTGGATAATCGGCAAACGCAAATAAAACGAGTAATACAAGGCTATCGTAAATTAGAGAGAAATAAAACCATAGTAATAGGGCAAAACCAATGCCCCGTGCTTTATCTTTCGATCGAACAGCGGCTAAAAATGCGATAGCGGTAAATACAATGGTTAAGGCAGATCCAGACATCAACATAGAAAAACCGGTAGCGTCGGGTGAAAAAATTACAATTGGAATGCCGGCGCCAATCCAGAAAGCCATTAATAAGGTAAGACAAACACTAGCGAACTCACTTAGTAAAATCTTTTTACGGCTAAGGGGTTGAGAAAGCATTAATTCAATAAATTCATAAGAATTGTAGTAATGAATTGTTGAAAAAAGCATGCTAACCAGCGGAACAACTATTAAAATTACATTTAATAAACTGAGCAAGGCCCTGCCGCTGTTCTCTTCCATTCTAAACATTGCAAATGAACCCGCTAATAGAAAAAGTGTATACAGGATAACTATTTTGTTACGTATAATATCATATACAATATACCGTGATAGTTTTAGCATGTCGATTTTTTAGTTGATCCTTCCCTCATTTTTAAATTCAAGGACTTGTTCAATTAAATCATTTGAAAAATGATTCCCCTTCATTATTCGGGCAACTGCCTTACTCAACTTAATTTCTCCTGTTTCCTCCTGCAAATCTTGTAACTCTTTTATAAACTGGAGCTTTCCCTCCTGCAAATACATTACATGTGTTGTGAATTCTTCCAGATCGCTTAATACATGGGAGGTAATAAGAATGAGTTTATTCTTATTCTTTTCCCTTAGTATTTTTTCTTTAAGTATTTCGGCTGAAAGTGGATCAAGGCCCGCAGTAGGTTCATCAAGAATCAGGATTGGCGGATTAAATAAAAAAGCAAGCGCAGCACTTACTTTCTGTCTGGTGCCACCGCTTAAGGTGCGCATGGGCTTATCATAAATCGCAGGGATACTAAATTTTTCTAAAAGATCCGTATCTATATTTTCTTCACTTATATTTCGGATCGATTTCATCATTTTAAATAAATGCCCGACTTTCATATTATCCGGATACCGACCTATCTGTGGCATATACCCGATATCTTTTCTATATTCCGGATCCCGGGTAATTACTTTATTATTTACAAATAGGTTTCCTCTATCCGGCCACACCATTCCCAGGATTATTTTAATAAGAGTAGTTTTACCAGAGCTATTTGGCCCAATTAAGGAAACGGCCTGGCCCAATTGCAAATGGGCACTGATATTATTCAATACCTGTAGTTTTCCAAACTTTTTATGAATATTTTCTAACCGGATCATAGTTTAATAAATTTCATCATTGGATTATCATCTTTCAAATTCTCAGGTGTAAACCCGGGAATCATTTTCTCTGCTTTATCTAACATAGAAATGGTAAAGCTCCTGAAGAGTAAAAGGGTAGTTGGATTAGCTTCAACAATCATTGAATACATACTTACCGGATGGTAGGGAATATCTCCTATGCCATCCTTATTCATATCATAACCTTCGTATTTATCCCAATAATTATTAATAAAAGTATTTAACACCAATGTTCCATTCGTACTCACATCAAAACTATTTGAAGAGAAATTATTTGAATGAAATATATTATCATCACAACTTGCCTGCACTTTTATAGCCCAACCGTTTTGTTTAAATAAATTCTTTTGAATATCAATTCGGCTGCTCCCTTCCATATGGATTCCAACAGTATTCTTCAAAAATTGATTCTGAATAATATAGCTATCGGTAATATCCTTTAATAAAATTCCATAGGAAGAAGGTCCCCAATTTTCCTCAAAATGATTTCGTTCCATCCTCACTTTTTTTGAATACATAACAGCCACACCAGCTCCATTATTACGGAATGTATTATCCTGGTAAACATCATCATTCGAAAACATAAAATGCAGCCCGTACCGGATATTCTTTTCGCTTAGATTATTCCGAATGACCGTACTGGTAACAAATTCAAAATAGATGCCATCCCTGTGGCCCGAAACATAGTTATTTTCAATGAGCGCATCCCTGGATTTCCATAAGTGAATACCGTTGCCGGTTAACTGTTCAGATAAAGGAGAGCCAGATATTCGGTTATTTCTTACTGTTACGTTTGAAGAATTTGATATATGGATAGCAAAATAGGCGTTTTGAATGGTATTGCTTTCTATCGTAATAAAAGAACAATCCACCAGCTTAACAGCAGCAAAATCATTCATGGCAGAATAGCCCGCATTCCGGAAAATCAATCCCTTGATACAAATATTATTTCCACTGATAAGCAGTATCTCATACTTGTGTTCACCGTCTAGTATAGGAAAATTTTCTCCGATCAGCGTAATAGATTTGGAAAGAACGATACTTCCTTCCCGGTAAACGCCTTTTTTTATTAATAAGCTATCTTTCTCTTTTGCCTGTGCAATTCCTTGTTTGATTGAACTTACCGGCAACCCGGGTCCAACCACAATTGTTTTTCCGTAGGAAGGAATAAAATAAAGCACACAAATCAAAATAGCTAAGCAACGCATTGTATTATTTTAATTGATCTGAAAATTCTTGCCAACTAAGTATCTTACCGTTTACGGCATTATTAAATGCTTCGGCAGATTTCCTGTCAGCGAATGCTCCTGCATTACCTGTCATTGGGCTTTTTATGTTATCTGACACCACTAAGAAACACTGAGCCACATCCAGGAAATCATTTTGTTTCTCAAAATTTAAAACCAGTTTTTGTTTGATCTCTGCCTCCTCCAATACTCCCGACTTTAAATAATTCGCCATACATATTTGATCATCAAACTTGAAAATTTTTCCCTTCTTAGTAATAATTTCTCCGCCAAACTTTGGGTCAATGATTCCCATTTTACAAGTGTAACAAACATCTTTTCCATATACAAATGGCTCCGGCTTTATTGAACAGGAAGAAAATAATACCATTAAAAAAAGTGCAGGCATACCAATGGCAGCTATCGGATGTTTTTTAGTTATAGTTCGATGGCGGTACCATTCTACAAACCAAACCACGAATGCAAGCACTGCAGCTCCAATGACTACCCAACCTCCCACATGGGGAAACGAATATGCATCAAAATTGAGTAACCGCTTATGCCCGATTAAGGGTGGCTGATAGGATAGTCCTTCCACCTGAATAGGCGCAGTAGGATCGAGATTGTGGCCATAATCGTATCCCCACTTATAGAAGTCATACATAGCAAGCGCACCACCAATAGCTGTTAACGAAATATAGGCCAACAGGAATTTTCGGTTACCCGTTACAGCAACCAGCAAACCAAGTAGCATAAAAAAACCAACAACATAAGGGAGATACCGGAATTCGGGAAACATACCTACAGTAATATGCTTCATACCAATATAATGGTTAAGCCCATTGATTATATCTACATCACCCGAAAGGCCATTGATCCAGATATTCATCGTTAAACCTTCTGGGTATTGCGGAGCAAAAAGATCAATTCGCCAGGCTGGTAAAAAGAAAACAACAATTAGTGCACCGGAAGCAAATGCTACCAAAATACGAGAAGCAATACTTAATTTATTATTCTTCATTTGTATCATTGATTATTCCAAACTATAGTTGTCTTACTTTTTAGCAGGCGGTAACAGCACTGCATCAATTACATGTATGATACCGTTCGTTGCCTGAATAGAGGCAACTATGGTAGCCTTGCCATTTACCATTACTTTGCCATTTTTTACACTAAGGGTAATATTATCGCCATTTGCCTGGCCAATTACCTGTCCATCCACCATATTCTCTGTTTTATACACTGCCACTGATACATGGTATTGTAATATATTTTGAAGATCTTCCTTCTTCTCAGGTTTCATCAATCCGTCCACCGTACCGGCTGGCAGCTTATTAAAAGCCTCGTTTGTCGGCGCAAATACAGTAAACGGACCTGCATTGGAAAGTGCGGTTACTAAGTCTGCCTGCTTCAATGCCGCTACCAATGTTGTATGATCGGGCGAACCTACTGCAACCTTAACCACATCCTTAGCCGATTCATCATCTTTTACGGCCTCCTGACCACCCGTTGGCTGAGTTTCTGCTGCAGCAGGTGTAGTTGTTTCCGTAGGGGCATCGTTGCAGGAATTTAGCAGCAATGAAAATAGAATAATTAAAGAGCTGATTATTTTTTTCATAACTCAATTATTTATTTGGTTAGATGTATTAAAATCAGCTATGCCGCATTCGAAGCGGCATAGCTGTACAATTAAATTATTTCTTCTCTGCAGGGTTTAATGCTGCTGCCGGTGGTGTGGTTACAGCAGCAACGGATTTACCTGTACTGAAACTAATAGGTATATTGGTGCCAGCGGGGCTAACGCGGATATATCCCTGCATTTCCTGGTGCAACGCTGAACAGAAGTCGGTGCAATACATTGGAAATACACCTACTTTTTCAGGAACCCATTTTAGTGTTTGGGTTTCGCCGGGCATAATTAATAATTCGGCATTGTTTGCTCCTTTTATTGCAAAACCATGGGGCACATCCCAATCCTGCTCAAGGTTGGTAACATGGAAGTAAACAACATCACCCATTTTTACGCCTTCAATATTATCTGGTGTAAAGTGTGAACGGATACCGGTTGCGTATACATGTATTTCATTTCCTTTACGTTCTACTCTTGCAAATTTATCACCCTTCGCTGCATAAGGGTTTTCATTTTCCTCTATCCTAAAAATCTTTTGACTATTCTTCGATATTAGTGAAGCCGGAATAGCTTCGGCATAGTGTGGTTCGCCAATTGTTGGGAAATCTAATAGAAGTTTCATTTTCTCACCACTGATATCATATAACTGGGCACTTTGTGTAAGTTCTGGTCCGGTTGGTAAGTAACGATCCTTTGTAATTTTATTATAGGCGATTACATACTTTCCCCAGGGCTTCCTGGTAGGTCCACCCGGCACACAAAGGTGACCAATTGAATAGTAAGTAGGAACGCGATCCAATACCTTTAGATCTTTGATATTCCATTTAACGATTTCAGAAGATACAAAGAAAGACGTATAGGCATTACCTTTATCATCGAATTCCGTATGCAATGGCCCGAGGCCTGGCTTTTTTACTTCCCCATACAATACGGCTTCGTATTTCAGAACAGGTATTCCGTCATAATTTCCGTCATAGTTCTTATCAGCAATTGCCTTTTGAATTTTATCGAAGGAAAATACCGGTATGGTAGCAGCAAGCTTTCCACTTCCGATAATAAATTCACCAGTCGGGTCCGTATCACATCCATGGGGTGATTTCGGACAAGGCATAAAGTAAACGATATCACCAAACTCCGTTGGATCAAGCATCAGCACTTCCTTTTCAAGCGTAGACGTGGCGCTATGGGTTTTATCACTGTATATATTATGCACATACTTCACGGATTTCTTTTGACCTTTACCTGCTTTTACATACTCCTCCGCCTTTTTCCAATTCACAGCCATAATAAAATCCTTATCCTTTTGCGAGGCGTTTACCTCTAAAAGTGTATTCGCTTTTTCTGAATTATAACAACTGAAGAAAAACCAACCGGCAGATTTTCCTTTACCGGCCCGCGCAAGGTCGAAGTTCACACCCGGTAGCAATAATTGAAATGCAATACTCATATTTCCTGAAGTTTTATCAATAGCTATAAAACTTACCGTTCCTTTAAAATTTTCTTTATAGGTATTGATCGCAACATCCTGCTTATCGCCAATGGGTACACTAAAACGGGTACCGGCAACCACATACTCCGAATTTTCGGTAATAAATGGAGATGAGTGATTACCGGCGCTGTTTGGGATTTCAATTATTTCAGCGGTTCGAAAAGTCTTCAAATCAACCCGCGCGATACGAGGGGTATTATTGGCATTGGCAAAAGCCCATCGGCCATCATGAATACCATCAGTAACCGAAAGCGCAATATGATGTAAATCATCCCATGGCACAAAGCCATTGGACGTATTTAGCATGGGCTTTGTTTCTTCGCTATAACCCCAACTTTTCTCTGGATCCACTGAAAAAACCGGAATTACCCGGAATAAGCGGCCGGATGGTATTCCGTAAACCGACATTTGCCCGCTGAATCCGCCCGATACGAAATTGTAAAACTCGTCGTATTTACCAGGCGCAACATAAACTTTTGAAGCAGCGTCACCACTAATAGATGTTTGAGCACCTTTTGGCTTGCACCCCTGCATACCTGCAATTATTATTGAAAAGATAACCAATGAACGAAAAGAACGAACGAGGGATTTTTTCATATTAAATTATTTAGCAGTTTAGAATAGGATTATTATTATTTCACACCATCGTTGCTCCGCATAAATTCCAACACCGAGCGTGCTTCGTCTTTACTCAGATTTTGATTGGGCATTCGTACCATACACTGTTCCAACAATTTTTGTGCTTCAGGATCGGTATCCAACATCATCTCAACATTGGTAATCATATTCATCACCCAAACTGGTTGTCTTCTTTTGGTTACATCCTTCCATCCCGGACCAACCAATTTTTCTTCTGTAAGTCGATGACAGGATTGGCACTTTACTTCGTAAATAGCATGGCCACTTGTTGCCATAGCTTTATTGAGCGTGGCGCCCAACTGAATATCACTATCCTTTAGCTCGGTACCATGCACTTCAGGTTTATCCTTCGTTAAATCTTCTACCGATACAATCTTTTGATCTTTTTGAACACCTTCGTTGCAGGCAATAGATACTAGCACTATGCCCGAAAAAATTGCCATGGAGAATACTAATGATTTCATATTGTTTAGTTGATAGTTAAATAAAAGACATCATTGTCTTTAATCACGCAAAAGTAGATGCCCATCTTTTTTAACTTCATGAGGCTAATCAAATTGCTGAATGATTTAAATCAGTTCTTCCCGAGATACTGATACCGAAATTCGATTGTATGGTATTCTCCAAATCGTTCGGTTATTCCATTAGCGCCTTATTATACATCGCTCTTACCAGTAAAAAAAAGGAAAAGGTTCAATTGAAAGAAATTGCTGCAGAGCTAGGAATTCCAAAACCTTTCCTGGGGAAGTTGATGAATAAGATTGCTAAGGAAGGAGTGCTCAATTCAATTAAAGGGCCAAAAGGTGGATTCAGTATAAACCAGCGTACATTAAAAACTCCTTTAATTAAACTAGTTGAAATTACCGGCGAAATTGAATCAAGCGAAACCTGTGTATTGCGATTACGGAAATGTAATTCAAAAAATCCTTGCCCTTTACATCATCAAATTGATACCATAAGAAAAAATTACAATGAGTTGTTATCATCCACTACGATTGGGGATCTGATTCATAAAGACCAGCCCAATTTCATTCGAAGTATTGCTTCAATTTAATATAGGAATGGTTGGACGAATACTTTTTCCAATAAAAACCTCCGGTTGATAATTCTCATTAACTATCCAAACAATTATCATAGTCTTTGGCAGGTAGTTAAATTATTTTTAGATAACTATTGTGAAATGTACTTGGTAATGAAGAAATTTTAGAAAAGTCGTTAGGAAAGCATTATTCTAATTTTTGTACTGGCTAACTTACTTAATGATTAAGATTGAATACATGATAGAGTTACTATCTATTTATAGAACCGCACCAAACATTTAGCTAGTTGGTGATACGATAATGAATATGGGCTATTACTTCTTGTAATAAGGCAATTCATTGATCTAAAAGCATTGTTTAGTTTATAAAAAGTAAATTATGAAACTTCAAATTGTTAGAACCCGGCCAATAGGCGAATTACAGCAGGAGTTCGCCAACCAGTTTCCTTTTTTGAAAATTGAGTTTTTGCGTTATTCCCAACCGGGTAGCGGAAAGTATCGCCCTGCGACTAATCTTCCCTCTACGCTTCGTGTTGGTTATTGTCAGGGCAAAATAGTGGAAGGCGAAATGACTCTTACAGAAGATACCAGGGTGAGTGAACTGGAGAACAATTTCCGAAAAGATTTTTTCTTAAATGTGCAGGTATTCCGAAAATCCGGTGGTGTATGGTTACAAACAACTATGACCGATAAATGGACCTTAAAGCAACAAAATGAACACGGCAAAGAAATCGCTTCTGAAAATAAAAAACCACTCATCGATGAGTCCACTGAATACGATCTTACACGGGATGCAAATCGTTAATACAAGAGGGTTCTGAGTTTTTCTAACCCGATAATTTTAATTTTGCCTTCTTTTATTTCTATCAACTTCTCCGCTTTAAAATCACTGAGCGTTCTTATTAAAGATTCAGTAGCTGTTCCAACATAATGGGCTATATCATCTCTTGATATTTCAATTGCCTGGTTGCCACCGGCAGTATTGAATTTGTTATGAATATCAACCAATGCTTTGGCAATTCGTTTACGCAGGGAACTGTACGCCAGGCTTAGCAACCGATCTTCCTTTTCTTTTACATTTTGTGTTATTATCCGGATAAACTTTGCCGCTATACTTATATCACTTTCAATTAAGCGCTGAAATTCGTCGCGTGGTATTTGAATCAATTCTGTTTCTTCCAGTGCGATGGCAGAATCATCATAATTTTTTTCTTCAATCAACGCCGGGTATCCAATAAAATCGCCATCGCTGTATAAATCAGTAATATATTCTTTACCATCTTCATGAGTCTTTATCCCTTTTACTTTCCCTTTCATAATAAAATATAAAAACCTTGGGCGTTTACCCTCACTATATACAACCTGTTTTTTTGCATACAATTCAGTATTGTATATTGACAGGTCAAAATTCAACATACCTGTTCTTCGCAGATCATTCGCCAGCTCACTTAATCCCTTCCCGGATGCATTGTATTTTTTATGAAGTACATCATATTTTTTGAGGCGAGATTCAATGGCGCTCATCAGCTCAATTTCTTCAAAGGGTTTTGTAACATAGTCATCGGCCCCCATCTCCAGACCCTTTCTTAAATCCGTTCGTTCTGCCTTTGCACTTAAAAAGATCAACGGAATATTTTCTGTTTCAGGGTTTTTTCTTAATAAGTGCAATACGCCATATCCATCCAGCTCGGGCATCATAATATCACAAACAATTAAATCGGGCTTTTCACTTAAAGCCAATTCAACACCCTTTTTGCCAT
>JBJXDV010000472.1:0-7968 GCA_046153465.1 Chitinophagaceae bacterium | reverse complement strand
AAGTATAATTTAGCGGCTCCAAAATAGGTAAACGGCTCTTTTTAGCTTGTTTAAACAATTTTTTCCTCTGAAAACCGTTTTCTAATCTATTTATAAGCAATAGGTTAACCTCAAAACCACAAAAGTAATCTGATGACTATCTTAGGTATTTCTGCATTTTATCACGATTCGGCGGCTGCGATTATTAGAGACGGCGAAGTACTTGCTGCTGCTCAGGAAGAACGTTTTACGCGAAAAAAACATGATCCTGCGTTTCCGGTTAATGCAGCCCGTTTTTGCCTTCAGTATGCCGGATGTTCCATAAATGATGTTGATGCCATTGTGTTTTACGACAAACCACTGCTCAAATTTGAGCGTTTGTTGGAAACCTACTATGCGTTTGCTCCAAAAGGACTTCGGTCTTTTATGATGTCGATGCCCGTATGGATGAAAGAAAAACTATTTTTAAAGAAACTTATATATGAATCGCTTGACCAAATAGAAAAGGTAAACCGGAAGAAGTCAAAATTACTTTTTCCCGAGCACCACTTATCACATGCTGCGAGTGCTTTTTATCCAAGTAAATATGAGAAAGCTGCGATTTTAACGATCGATGGTGTGGGAGAATGGGCTACTGCTTCTATTTGTCTCGGAGAAGGAAATAAAATAACCATCCTGAAGGAATTGGATTTCCCGCATTCACTAGGATTATTATATTCTGCTTTTACTTATTTCTGCGGATTTAAAGTGAACTCTGGTGAATACAAACTAATGGGTCTTGCCCCTTATGGCAATCATGGTTCGGCCGAAGTTGCTACATATATTAATATTATAAAAACAAAACTTATCGATCTGAAAGAAGATGGATCTGTTTTCTTAAACCAGGAGTATTTTAATTATGCTACCGGTTTAAGGATGGTATATGATGATAAATGGGGGGCTCTTTTTGGGTTTCCAAAGAGAGGCGGAGAATCTTTGCTTGAACAAAAGCATTGCGATCTGGCGTTGGCAATTCAATTGGTAACAGAAGAAGCTGTAATAGGAATGGCTCGCGAAGCAAAAAGGTTAACCGGTGCTGAATATTTATGTATGGCTGGTGGAGTAGCGTTGAATTGTGTGGCCAATGGAAAATTGGATGATGCAAAAATTTTCAAACAAATTTTTATTCAACCTGCTGCGGGCGATGCCGGAGGTGCTTTAGGCGCCGCCTATGCGGCAAATTATATTTACTTTGGTAACGAACGTAAGATTGATCCGACAAAAATGGATGCGTTGAATGGATCCTATCTTGGAACTGAAACGTCTGATCTGGATATTAAAGGAACTGCCAGTAAATACAAAGCTAACTTTGAATATTTTCCAGATGAAAATGCATTGGTGGAGAAAGTAGCCGGACTCATTGCTGGAGGAAATATAATTGGCTGGCATCAGGGTAGAATGGAATTTGGTCCACGAGCATTGGGTGCCAGAAGTATCATTGCAGATGTGCGTAATCCTGAAATGCAGAAAAAACTTAACCTAAAAATTAAATATCGGGAAGGCTTTCGCCCTTTTGCTCCAATAGTTTTGGCAGAAGATGTTTCAGAGTATTTTGAACATGATGGCGTATCGCCGTATATGCTTATCGTAAAGCCAGTAAAAAAGAAAAGACAAATTCCGTATCCGGCAAATTTCAACAGCAAAGAATTGTTGGATAAACTGTATTTTGTTCGGAGCGATATGCCGGCCATTACCCATGTTGATTATTCGGCTCGTTTGCAAACTATTCATAAAGAAACCAATGAGAGGCTCTGGAAGTTGTTGCAGTCATTTAAAACAAAAACAGGTTATCCCGTTTTGGTAAATACAAGTTTTAATGTACGGGGAGAGCCTATTGTAAATACTCCGGAAGATTCTTACCGGTGTTTTATGCGTACTGATATGGATTTTCTGGTAGTTGGTAACTATGTTTTTGATAAAACAAAACAACCCGAGTGGATGGAAAAGGATGATTGGAAAACAGAATTTACGCTCGATTGATAAACCGTTAATCTTTCTATTAATAACAAAATAAATTTTATGGACTTTTTAAAAGATATGTGGCAATTTATGAAAGCCAGAAAAAAATGGTGGCTGGCTCCATTAATAATTGTACTACTGTTAATCGGCATTTTGCTGGTATTGGGCGGTGGTTCTGCTATTGCACCATTTATTTACACCTTATTTTAACCCTTATGAACAGGCAAAAACATCTCGAAACGATACTAGTTCTGGTATTGGCACTCGGATTATTTTATTGGTTCTCCCACGAAAAGAAACCAGAGCTAGGGAAATACCTATTGCTTGCTGCTTTGGTACTAGGATTAATTGGCTTATTCATTCCGATTTTGGCCGATAAGATCCATTTGGCATGGATGAAATTGGCTCATGTTATGGGCTGGGTAATGAGCAAAGTAATTTTAACTGTTGTTTTTTTTGTTTTCCTTTTTCCTATGGCGATAATTGTAAAAGCAATGGGTAAGAGTGGTATTAAAATGAAATCTGATGGCAGTAAAAGTTATTATAAAGAAAGGAATTTCTTATATGACAAAGACAGCCTGGAACATGTATGGTAAGCTTTACCATTGTATGTTTCACAGCGCAATAAAATAATTAATAAACTATTTTAAAAACCTATGATTCTACAGATTTGTAGATGGTCATAGGTTTTTTG
Organism: Chitinophagaceae bacterium; assembly: GCA_046153465.1. Lineage (GTDB taxonomy): Bacteria > Bacteroidota > Bacteroidia > Chitinophagales > Chitinophagaceae > Endoryza. Next base: position 5,297 of record JBJXDV010000472.1, on the reverse strand, counting down.
GTTTCTTTACTTTGCAAAAAATTCAATCGTTGTTATAGAAGTTATTCCGCGACCAGGAAGAGACTTTCTATAATTTGAAGCTGTTAATTCAATTTTTTTCTGGTATAAAGAAAAGTGATGAAAACCCGGCGAAATATTTTCTTTCTTATTATCGGTATACTGCTGCTTGAAATTTGTAAAAGAGTTATAACAGGTTCGGGGGGTTCACTATCTTATTTTATCAGCATTTTGATTGGTTGTATTCAATTTTTTATAGCGATTGCTTTTCTTTTGCGAATAATAGTTAATGCCCTTTTTTCAAAGAAGCCTTTTTTCAAACAAAATAGATTTCTTGGGTTGGGGTTGATAATTTTATTTTTCATCCTTGCTGAATTTACAACTGTTTTTTTTCTTAATAACCCATCCTATATCCCAAAATCACTTTATTCGAGCTATGCAGATTACTATGACTTTTTTGACAGTCGATTGATTCAATATGAAAAAGATCAAATGGTTCATGACAGTAGCTTGTTTTATCGTTTTAAGGCAAACAATAATTTTAATTTCTCCAATCGCGAATTCAATAACAACTATAGTATTAATTCTTTTGGTTTAAGGGATGATGAAAAATCATTAAAATCACCTGTGATTATTTGTTTGGGAGATTCCTATTCAATGGGATGGGGTGTCGAACAAGGGGAGTCGTATGCACAACAAATCGAAAAAAAAGCAGGATTGGTTGTTTTGAATGCGGGAATTTCTTCTTACGGAACTGCCCGTGAACTCAAACTCTTACAGTTATTGGATACTTCAGGAGTGAAGTTCATCATAATTCAATATTGCCTTAACGACTATACTGAGAATAAAATGAGTGTTGAAAATCATTTTAACCTAAACATTTCTTCAAAAAATTCGTTTGATTCGGTTCAACAAAGCTATCGCCGGGGGCGATATTATTTTCCAGGAAAACACTTTCTTTCTATAGGTCAGCTTTTTTTAAAAAAGTGTGTGAATAATTATTGGCCAGTTTTTAAAGTAAGAACGATAAGAGAAACATCTGTAGAAGATGTTAGAGTTCATGCGTCCGTATTTATAGATAACTTATACCATTCAGGTATTTCGTTTAATAAGGTACATGTTATAGTTATTTTCCTGGATAGTTATGCTCATTTGCAGAATCCTTTCTTAGCGGAAGCCGGGCAATTATCTAACGCCGCGCCTTATAAATCGAAATTTGATAATAGGCTTCATTTTATTGAGATGGGCGATGTGCTTAACAAGGATGACTATTATTTACTGGATCTTCATCTCAAAGAATCGGGCCATAAAAAAATTGCTGATAAAATATGGGATGAAATAAGAAAATATTAATTGGTTGATAGTTTCAAATGCCGGTTAATGTATTTTCCAATCAAATCAAATTCAATATTCACGGGTTCACCTTCAAAAAGCACTTTTAAATTTGTATTTTCATAGGTGTAAGGAATTACAGCAATAGAGAATTCGTTTTTCGAAACATCAAAAACGGTGAGGCTAATTCCATTTAAACAAATAGAACCTTTTTCTATTATTAAGGAGGAAAAATTTTCGGAAAATTTAAACTTATATATCCAACTGCCGTTTTCTTCTCTGCGATTAATACATATGGCCGTTGTATCAATATGTCCCTGAACAAGGTGTCCATCAAGCCGGCTGTCTAGTTTCAGACATTGTTCAAGGTTAATAAGTCTTCCGGTTTTCCAGCTTCCAAGCGTCGTTTTTGAGAGCGTCTCCCTCACCGCAGTTACGATATGGGAAGAATTTTTTGACGATTCTATGGTAAGACAAACACCATCATGCGACAGGCTTTGATCAACCTTTAGTTTTGGTGCCAATAATGATTCGACTGTAAATTGCAGGTTTGTTCCCTTTGAGGTTATATTGGAAATCAACCCCATAGTTTCTATAATTCCTGTAAACATCTGGTAAAATTCGTTTTTTTTGTAGTTCGATTTTCTTATTTCAAAATTCCCGATTATATTTGCAATCCTTAAAAGCACCTAAAGGAGGTATCAATTTATGCTAATTATAGATTCAAAAGATTGCGAAAATATTGACAAAGCTCTCAAAAAGTACAAGAAAAAATTTGAGAAAGCGAAAATATTACTTCAGTTAAGGGAACGCCAGTCCTTTATAAAACCGTCTATAAAAAGGAGAGGCGAAGTACTTAAAGCAGTATACAAGCAGAAAATATTTACAGGTCAGATAGAAGGTTAATTAAGTCTTTCTTATATTATTTGATAGCTGCATAGTTTTAATAACTTTGCAGCTATTTAATTTTATGCGAAGCGGAGCTCAACAAATACTGCAACAGTTTATCGATTTTCTTAAGTTTGAAAAAAGATATTCACTACATACCGTTCGATCGTATCACGACGACCTCATTCAATTTTTTACCTATATTGACAATAATTTTGGAGAATTAAGCATTAATGAAATCTCCTCCTCGTTTGTCAGGAGTTGGCTGGCATCTTTAAAAGAAGCGAAATTAACCTCAAGAAGCATTAACCGAAAACTCTCGTCACTAAAATCGTTTTTCAAATACCAGGTAAGGATTGGTTTACTGGAGCAAACGCCTATGGGAAATGTGTTATCGCCCAAAGCTGGGAAAAGACTTCCGGTAATTGTAACAGAAAAAGATATTAAGTCACTACTGCATTCAGTTCGTTTTACAGAGGATTGGAAGGGTTTGAATGCGAAAATGCTGCTTAATTTGTTTTATTGCACTGGCATGCGTTTATCTGAATTAATTAATTTAAAAGAGAAACATGTTGACGCCAGTAAAAAAGTGATTAAAATATTAGGTAAGGGAAATAAAGAAAGAGTGGTTCCCGTATCAGGCGATTTGTTGAATCTTCTTTATGAATATAAAAATGCCTCAAAAAAAATAATTATATCTAGAGAAGATTACTTGTTAGTGACAGAAAAAGGTAAAAAGATGTATCCTAAATATGCATACCTCTTGGTAAATAAATACCTGAGTGAGATTAAAACGCTGGAGAAAAAAAGCCCTCACATTTTAAGGCACAGCTTTGCTACCCATCTTACGAATCATGGAGCTAGTTTGAATGCAGTAAAGGAACTCCTTGGCCATTCAAGCCTTGCTTCTACCCAGATATACACTCATAACACTATTGAAAAATTAAAAGAAGTTTATAAAATGGCTCATCCAAAAGAACAGCATAAATAAAATATCGAATTACCGGTAAACTTTATGCTTTATTATTTGGAATAAACGGGTTTGCGGGTTAACTTCAAGGTAAATAAATAAACAATACTTGATGGTTAAAAATCTACTCTTTAAAAGTTCTTTTTTTATTGTTCACTGATTAAAATGCGATAGTATGAACGTTCACATTCAAACTGTGCGATTTAACGCTGATGGAAAGCTTACTGAGTATGTTAACCGCAAATTAGAAAGGCTGGATACCTTTCATGACCGCATTATCAAGGTAGAAGTGTACCTTAAGCTGGATAATGTGGTACATGCCATAAAAGATAAAATTGCGGAAATTAAAGTTCGGGTACCGAGGCATGAGTTTTTTGTAAAATCATCATCAAAATCATTCGAACAATCATTTGATGATGCCCTTGCTTCGGTTATAAATCAAATAAAAAGAAAAAAAGAAAAGAGAGCCGCTTAAAAAAGAGGTTGTCTCAAAAGTATTTTAAATATTTTTTTCTCGCAACGACGCAAAATCGCAACGCTTGATCTTCAATATTTTCTTCTTTGTGTCATAGCGCCTTTGCGAGATTTTGTCGTCTTTTGCGATAGCCTCTTTTATCGGAAGGTTACAATTCAAATAACCTGGTAATATAATTTATAATTGTTTACCAGGTATGACTAAGATTACAGTAGTTTTCTTCTTAAGTTGGTTTTCATTTTGTAACACTAATCCTCGCCGAAATATTCCCGAACGAATTCAAGCGATCGTTATCCAACCAATAGGGAAGGTTGATGTTAGTTTATTATATAGACTAAAGACCAGATTGGAAGAATTTACTCAAACTATTGTTTTAATTGAGAGGGACAGGCTACTTCCTCAATTTGCTTGTAATTCTTACAGGCATCGTTACAAAGCCGACAGCTTGCTTTTTTATTTGAAGGCGCAAACGACAATTGCTGATGCGAAAATCATCGGTATCACAGAACATGATATAGAAATTCAATTGAACAATATTGCTACTTGGGGAATAATGGGCTTGAGCTATTTGCCAGGCGATAGATGTATCGTATCAACTTTTCGCCATGGCATGACTGCATTCGGAAAAAAGCACTTAGTAGGTCGAATGTTTTAATTGTGCATGCATGAGTTGGGGCATAGTTATTCAGTGACCATTGTGACCAGGCAAATTTTATAATGCAAGATGCAACAGGCGGTATTCGGTTATATTATTCTGATAAGTTTTGCAATCATTGTAAAGAAAAACTAAAGGTAATGGGTCTTCTTAAATAGGTACAAACCCAAGGTTTATTCACAACACACTGAGAACAAGGAAAAAAAATCGTTTCAAAATTTTTGTATTTCTTAAATTCCTTTACCTTTGCCTTCCCAAAAAATAGGGTAGTTCTTTTTTTAATGACCATTTAACAACAAGTTATAAGCCTTGTGCCAATTATACCTATTCAGGAAAGTTGATTACGCCACCTTAGCTCAGCTGGTAGAGCAACTGATTTGTAATCAGTAGGTCGCCAGTTCGATTCTGGCAGGTGGCTCAAAATTCATAAACCATTTAATATAGAATGGGAATTTAATGTATGGGCAGATGGCCGAGTGGCTAAAGGCGACAGACTGTAAATCTGTTCTCTTCGGAGTACGGAGGTTCGAATCCTCCTCTGCCCACAGATTTTATTAAATTTGGTAAGTTGATTCGAAATTTTCTTTGTTAATTAGTTCTTTAATTATGGGTTAGCTTTGTTTAAGGGTATTAAGGAAAGTTGAATTGGCTTAAATCAAATTTACCAGCGGGAGTAGCTCATTTGGTAGAGCGATAGCCTTCCAAGCTATAGGTGGCGAGTTCGAGCCTCGTCTCCCGCTCTTTTCAATGGCATTGTGAAATGGATTAGAGGTAGCAAAAAGCAACTGCCAATTGCCAGCTAAGATCTGCCAATTGAACTACGCCGTTGTAGCTCAGTGGTAGAGCACTTCCTTGGTAGGGAAGAGGTCGTGAGTTCGATTCTCACTAACGGCTCGAAAAGAAAAGAAACAACGGTGTTGTAGCTCAGTGGCAGAGCATCCTGCTTGTGAGCGGGAAGGTCGTGAGTTCGATTCTCACTA
>JBJXDV010000471.1:0-9840 GCA_046153465.1 Chitinophagaceae bacterium | reverse complement strand
TTCAACACTTCGCGAATTTGTTGAAACCATTTATCAAATCGACTTTCGTCCGCAGCTCCTTCTTTATACTTCCAATGAGCAGCCAGCCCTTTCTCGGCAATCTCATTCATTCGTTTGGTGCGAATCTGAACTTCAACCCATTTCCCCTCGGGCCCCATTACAGTAGTATGCAACGCTTCATACCCATTCGATTTAGGATTGCTTAACCAATCTCTAAGCCGTTCTGGTGATGGAGTATACTCGTCCGTTATAAATGAATATACTTTCCAACACTCTTCTTTTTCTTTTTCAGTTGAAGAATTTAGAATAACCCTGATTGCAAACAAGTCGTACACTTCTTCAAAATCTACTCCCTTATTTTTCATCTTAGTCCAAATAGAGTGAATACTTTTAGGCCTGCCAAAGATTTCAAAATCAAAATTGGCTTTGTCGAGTTTATCTTTAATGGGTTTGATAAATTCATTGATATAACGGGTGCGCTCTCGACGCGTTTCTGAAAGTTTTCGGGCAATTTCTCTATATGCATCTGGCTCCATATATTTCATAGCCAGATCTTCTAATTCAGTTTTAATATTATATAAACCCATTCGATGCGCGAGTGGGCCATAAACATAAACGGTTTCTGAAGAAATTTTTAATTGCTTTTCTCTTTTCATGCTATCCAACGTTCGCATATTGTGCAGGCGATCGGACAGTTTGATAAGTATTACTCTTGGGTCATCGGTAAGCGTAAGTAATATTTTTTTAAAATTCTCTGCCTGTTGAGAAGCGTTTACATCGATAATGGTAGATATTTTGGTAAGGCCATCAACAATACGGGTGATTTCATTCCCGAATTCGCGCTCAACATCTTCAAGAGTAATATCGGTATCCTCTACCGTATCGTGCAATAAAGCACAGATAGTGGAACGAACCCCAAGGCCAATTTCTTCTACACAAATTCGAGCAACCGATAATGGATGAAGGATATAAGGTTCACCACTTTTTCGCCGCATTGTTTTATGTGCATCGGCAGCCATTTCAAAAGCAACTCTTACTAATTCCTTATCGCCTGTTTTTAATGTAGGTTTTAACCCTCGCAAAAGAGCGCGGTATTCCCGAAGAATCAGTTTTTTTTCCTGTTCTTCATTTAAATTATATTTAGAAGCGGGGATAATTGGTTCCATGAAGTAATTCAAATTTACACAAAAGATGTAGTTTTTTCATTACCATTAAATGCATTACTTTTACACCCCTTTAAATAGTTCTTGATAACATAAGCGCATGTGGCGTAATTGGTAGCCGCGCCAGACTTAGGATCTGGTGGAGTGATCCTTGGGGGTTCGAGTCCCTCCATGCGCACTTTTCTTTCTTTAATGAATATTTCATATTTACATATTAAGTAAGGCATTTAATAACTTTTGAATACAGTTTTATCTCCAACAACAAAGCGACCCTAGGTTTTGGCATTTTTTCCACACACTCATTTTCTGCACCTGTAACGATCACTCCTTTAACTGATCTTGGTCAACCATTTTAATTGCTTGAGCTGTTATCTTGAAACAAATATTCCCATATGCAAACCATACTGGTTCCTTTGGATTTTTCTCCTGCATCCAACAACGCCTTAATATATGCTGCGAATCTTGCTAAGGAAATAAATGCCGGCTTGTTTTTATTCCATGCTTACATACTACCTACACCAATAAGCGAGATGCCCTATCTGATGATCCCTACTGATGACGTTCATCAGGCAAATGAAAAATTGCTAAAACAAAAGGCAGATCAAATAATTTCAGATTTTAATATCGAAATAAGGTGGGAAGCACGTATGGGAATGCCCAGCGATGAAATAAAATTTATTATCATTGAGCAAAAGATAGAACTAGTTGTAATGGGGATGAGAGGATCTGGAGTGGTTGACAAAATAATTGGCAGCACTACTATAAATGTTATTAACAAAGTAAAAACACCTGTGTTAATCCTTCCGTCGGACACAGTTTATAGGCGGCTTTCTTCAATTGTGTATGCCAGCGATTTTAGCTATAAAACAAATTTTCATCTCTTCGACCCACTTCTGCAACTCGCTAATAAATATAATGCTACGATTTCAGTGCTTCATATTGAATTAACAAATACTGAAGAGCCAGTTACACAATTAATGGGGAAAAAAGAGCTGGCAGCCATTTTTGCCAGGCACGAACACCGGTTTATTTATCTCAAAGAAAAATCGGTAACTGCAGGAATTAATTTATACATACAAAAAAACGATACCAACCTGTTGGTAGTGGTAGCTCACAAACATGATTTTTTTGAGCGATTTTTTACGGTAAATCATACAAAGGCAATGGCCTATAAAACTCGTGTGCCGATGCTTGTTTTACAGGATAAAGAATAGACTCCACCTTCCGGTTAAACTGCTATTTGCCTGCTTTTTTTCGTATAACATTCTTTTAAAAAGGGTGAATTGTACTACCTTCGCTCCCCATTTAAAAAAAAGTATATGGCAACCATCACAAGAGAAAATATCGGTCTATTAAATGATAAAATAACAGTAAGGGTGGCTAAAGAAGATTACTTGTCTTCTTTCGAAAAATCACTAAAAAATTATAGCAAGAATGCCAATATACCTGGTTTTAGAAAAGGGATGGTTCCATCTGGTATGATCAAAAAAATGCATGGCTCCGCCGTATTTACAGAGGAAGTATTAAAAACTGTAGAAAAAGAGTTAAATGGATACATGACGACCGAAAAGTTAGAAATTTTTGCCCAACCACTACCTCTTTCTGAAAATGATGCCCGACAGATTGATATGAACAATCCGGCAGAATATGCTTTCGCTTTTGAAGTAGGTCTTAAACCTGCATTTACCGTTACTGATCTTTCAAAAGAAAAAGTACCCTTTTATAAAGTTACCGTTACTGATACTATGTTAGAAGAGGAAATCGACCGGTTAGTTTTACGTCATGGTAAAATGACGGATCCTGATACAACTACCGGTGATGATAATGTTATAAACGTAACGTTTATTGAGAGTGATTCATCTGGCAATGAAATTGAAGGAGGAGTACGAAAAGATAACTCTTTACTTATAAAATACTTTGCAGAAGATTACCGTACTAATTTAATCAATAAGAAAAAAGACGATACCCTAGTGCTTCAGTTAAAAAATGCTTTTGCTGATAAAGAAAGAGAATGGGTTTTAAATGACCTTGGTTATGAAAAACAGGATTTAACTGCTGTAGACAAATTTTTTAAGCTTGTGATTACAAAAGTTGGGCTGGTAGAAAAAGCTGAACTCACAGAAGAGTTGTTTAAAGCTGCGTTACCAGCTAAAGATCTAAAAACAGCCGAAGATTTTAAAACTGCGGTGAGGGAAGATCTCCAATCGTATTGGGATAAACAAAGCAGTAATCATTTGCAGCACGAACTCTATCATGTTTTATTAGAACACACTCCTATAGAATTTCCTGAAACTTTTTTAAAGCGTTGGCTGCAAAATGGAGGAGAACAACCTAAAAATCCAGAACAGGTTGAAAAGGAATTTCCTGGTTTTGTAAATCAATTAAAATGGACCCTTATTACCGATAAATTGGTTCGGGAAAATAATATTGAAATTGGCCCTGAAGATTTAAAAGCATTTGCCAAACAACAGCTTTTTGGATACATGGGTGGAATGCAACAAATGGATGAGGAACAACCTTGGATTAATGATTATGTGAATCGCATGATGCAGGATCGCAAATTTGTAGATGACGCATACCATCGAATTCAAACAGAAAGAGTTTTTGGTTGGGCCGAAAAACAAATAAAGGCAACCGAAATATCTTTATCTGTAGAAGCGTTTACGAAAGAAATGGAAAAACATCAACACCATCAACATTAGAATTTACTTTTTGTTAGAATAGAGATTATTAGTGAGCTTCTGCTTTTTTTTTAAATTTATCTGGCCTGGAAGATCTCATTTCAGTCAATCTGTTTTTAACTAATCAGCGTCTAATGTGGCAAAATGTCCGATTTTTTATTTTGCATGGTATTTGGTTGATGACAATAACTTAAATTGCTAATCTAATAATATTGATTGATGATCAACTTAGGAAAAGAATTTGAAAATTATGCGGTAAAACACCGTGGCATTAGCAGTAACACTTTTAATGCGTACACAAAACATACGGTAACGGATCTTACTCCCAACATCATTGAAGAACGCCCCATGAATGTGGCAGTAATGGATGTGTATAGCCGTTTGATGATGGATCGAATCATTTTTTTAGGATATCCTATTAATGATGAAGTAGCCAATATCATTACAGCCCAATTGTTGTTTTTGGAAAGTACGGATCGTACCAGAGATATTCAAATGTATATTAACTCACCTGGTGGTAGTGTTTATTCTGGTTTGGGTGTTTATGACACCATGCAATATATTACTCCAGATGTTTCAACTATTTGTATTGGGATGGCGGCATCGATGGCACAGGTACTGCTTTGTGCCGGTACAAAAGGAAAAAGAACTGCTTTAAAACATAGTCGGGTAATGATGCATCAACCAAGTGGAGCAATTGGAGGACAGGCAAGTGATATTGAAATTACTGTAAATGAAATAAAGAAGATTAAGAAAAACTTATACGATATCATCTCCAATCATACCGGCAAAACTGTAAAACAGGTTGAAAAAGATTGTGACAGGGATTATTGGCTTACTTCCGATGAAGCCAAAGAATATGGATTGGTAGACGAAGTACTATTAACGAATCCACGAAAAATAAAAAAAGAGAGTTAAGCAAAATTCCTAAATGGCTCCAAATTTTTAACCATCTGCATTTATAGAAACTCAAGTGTAATATGGTTCGATAGTTTTTCAATACTCAACTTTGAGATAATAATTAAAAGATAAATAAACAGGTCATGAATCAAAACCAATTTTTATACGGTAATTGGAGAGCCGCCGATGAAGAAGAAGAAAAAGAAGAACAACCAAAGAGTGATCTGATGATGTTCAGTAAGAAACTGGAGAAGTATTTTTTTGAGAAGAGAAGCGTTTACTTGTGGAGTGTAGTAGATGATAAAAGTGCCCGTGATGTAGTAAGTAAACTATTGTTGCTGGATGCAGATAAACCTGGAGAACAAATCAATTTTTATATTAATAGCCCCGGCGGCGTAGTAACCAGTGGCATGGTGATTTATGATACAATGCGAATGCTAAAAAGCCCCGTTAGCACTATTTGTATGGGACTCGCTGCCTCCATGGGATCAATTTTATTAAGTGGAGGGGTTAAAGGAAAACGCTTTATTTACCCTCATGGCGAAGTGATGATCCATCAGCCCAGCCTTGGAGGTTATATACAAGGGGTTAGTGTTGACCTTGAAATACAAGCAAAGCAAACTCAACGTGTAAAGTATATTGGCGCGAAAATATTGGCAGAAAATTGCGGAAAAACAGTGTCTCAAATTATGAAGGATTTCGATCGCGATTATTGGATGGATGCTAAGGAAGCATTGGAATATGGCATTGTTGACCAGCTAGTTGAGAAAATCTAAAAAACAATTAATAAAAGGAATCCCAATTGCCCGGCTTTGGCCCGGAGAATTTGGGATTTTTTATTGGGAGTTGCCTGTTTGTTGAATACCTTTGATTCTTGAGTAATTTATTATAATGGCAAAGACAACCCTACATTGCTCTTTTTGTGGACGGAGCCGCGATGAAGTAAAAATTCTTATCGCCGGCCAAGAAGGGCATATATGCGAAAACTGTGTGGATCATGCGCAGGAAATTATTGAACAGGAATTGGCAACCCGCCAGGATGGAACAGGAACAGGCTCTTCTTCATTTAAACTTACTGTTAAAAAGCCGGTAGAAGTTAAGCGATTTCTTGATGAATATGTTATTGCCCAGGATGATGCGAAAAAAGTGTTGGCAGTTGCCGTTTACAATCATTACAAAAGACTTCAGCAAAAACCAGTTGAAAATGATATTGAAATTGAAAAGAGCAATATCATAATGGTCGGTGAAACCGGAACAGGTAAAACATTATTGGCTAAAACTATTGCAAGATTATTAAATGTTCCTTTTGCCATTGTGGATGCAACTGTTTTTACTGAGGCGGGTTATGTAGGCGAAGACGTTGAAAGCATTTTGACCCGATTATTACAAGTTTGTAACTATGATGTTGCAGCAGCAGAAAAAGGAATTGTATATATCGATGAAATTGATAAAATAGCAAGAAAAGGAGATAACCCGTCAATAACACGCGATGTTAGTGGTGAAGGAGTACAACAGGGATTATTAAAATTATTAGAAGGTACTGATGTGTTGGTTCCGCCACAGGGTGGACGCAAACATCCGGAGCAAAAACTTATTAAAATAAATACACAAAATATACTATTTATATGCGGAGGTGCTTTTGATGGTATTGATAGAGTAATTGCCCGGCGCGTAAACACGAATGCCATCGGATTCAATGTTAATCAGGAGCTGCAGGAACATATGAAAAAGAATTTACTGCAGTACATTAATGCGACCGATTTAAAAAGTTTCGGACTAATTCCAGAATTATTAGGACGCTTACCCGTTGTAACACATTTAAACCCGCTCGATCAACCCACTCTTCGACTGATCCTAACCGAACCAAAAAATGCTTTAATTCGCCAGTATAAAAAATTATTTGAACTCGAAGGCATCGCACTTACTATTGAAAACGAGGTGCTTGATTTTATGGTTGAGAAAGCAATGGAATATAAATTAGGGGCAAGAGGTTTACGCAGCATTTGTGAAAGTATCCTGACAGATGCTATGTTTGAACTTCCATCGACCAAAGAAACAGCCTTTCATCTTGATATGGCCTATGCACGATTAAAATTTGATAAGAGTAAAATGAGTTTGTTAAAGGTAGCCTGATAGCGGTGCGGATTTAAATTAAAGATGAATAATTATAATACTATTTAAAGCCGGATGAATTTATCCGGCTTTATTATTTTAAATAAAAAACGATGCAGGAACTACTGGATAAATTAAAAGCGGAGGGTCTCACCGAGAAGCAGGCGTTTAAAGCAATAGAAATTGTAAAGAATTTCGCTAAACAAAAATTTCCGATTTTTGGCGGCGCTATTGATAAGGTATTTGAAAAATACAGTCCGAAGCAGGAAGATGATTTTCTTGAATAATACTGTTGATCAATCTTCTGTTGTATGCTACGAATGAATTACTAAATAGGATTATGCACGTAAAATTTCCCGCGAAATAACCAGTTTTTGTATTTCAGAGGTTCCCTCCCCAATAGTACAAAGCTTACTATCGCGATAATATTTTTCAACCGGAAAATCTTTCGTGTATCCATATCCTCCAAAAACCTGAACGGCTTCATTTGCAGTTTTAACCGCAACTTCACTGGCCATATATTTAGCCATGGCAGCTTGTTTAGTCATCTGCTCACCCCGCATTTTCAAATCACAGGCGTGTAAGGTTAGCAATTCGGCGGCTTCAATTTCTGTAGCCATATCGGCCAACTTAAACGAAATACCTTGAAAATTTGAAATAGGTTGATCAAACTGGTACCGTTGCTTTGAATAGGCGAGCGCGGCTTCATAGGCGCCTTTTGCAATTCCTAACGATAACGCAGCTATGGAAATTCTTCCTCCATCTAACACTTTGAGAGATTGTTTAAATCCATGACCCACTGCTCCCAATCGATTTGTATCGGGAATACGGCAATTATCAAAAATCATCTCCGCGGTTTCACTTGCACGCATTCCTAATTTATTTTCCTTTCTGCCTCCACTAAAACCAGCAATTCCTTTTTCTACTACAAATGCAGTTGCATTATCTTTTGAGCGTGGCTCTCCTGTTCGGGCAATCACAACAGCAATATCACCGGTTTTGCCATGGGTAATCCAATTTTTTGTTCCATTTAATATCCAATCATTTCCTTTTTTAACAGCAGTTGTTTGCATATTACCCGCATCACTTCCGGTATTTGCTTCAGTAAGTCCCCATGCACCTATCCATTCTGCTGTGGCCAGTTTAGGAAGATATTTTTGTTTCTGTTCCTCATTTGCAAACGCAAGTATATGTCCGGTACAAAGCGAATTATGGGCAGCCAAACTCAACCCAATAGATCCGCATACTTTCGCTATCTCCTGGATAATGGCCACATACTCAAAATAACTCAATCCCGAACCGCCATACTGTTCTGGCACTAAAACGCCCATTAACCCTAGTTTTCCCATTTCTTTAAACACACTTAAGGGGAACTCCTGGCTTTCATCCCATTGCATTACAAATGGCTTAATAGACTGATGTGCAAAATCACGCGCAGTTTGTGCCACTTGCTTTGTTAGTTCCGAAGTCTCAAAATTCATTTCGCCTGTTCATTAAATTATTCGAATAAGTCATTATCATCAAACGTCTGCAAGGTAAGAATAATTAAATACACCTAACGATTGTTAGCTGTCATTGTAAATTAATTTCTATTCTATTGAACGCATAAATAGGGTAATAATTTTACCAAAGCTTCTTCTTTTAATATAGCTAATTGGTTTAATTGCTCTGTAGTTTGAAAAGATCCATGTTGCTTACGGTAAGCAACAATGGCATTTGCAAGGTTCCATTTTATATAGGGATGTAATTTTAATTCTTCTACTGTTGCTGTATTGATATTGACCTTTCGTATCGTTTGAATTTCACAAATAAACCTTTCTTTATTCTTTTGAAAAACAGAATCAGACAATCCAAATGTTTCAGCGACCTGGTTTACTGAATAAAACCCTCCTAACTTTTCTCTAAAATTAATAATGCGTTGGGCCAGTTTACTTCCAATACCCGGCAATGAAATAAGCATAGTTGTATCAGCAGCATTTATATCGATGGGCGAGTTTCGATAATCGCCTTTCAGGTTACTGCGATCCGAACTATTTGAATAACTATTTTTAGAACTTTGAAAATTCTCCGGCTTTTTATTCGATTCAATATCTATATAAGGTATTAACCGGGTAGTCATGGCTGAAGAGATACCATAAATTTTCTGTATATCTTCGGGCTTACGAAATCGACCGCCTTTCGATAAATACCGTTGAATAGTTAAAATAGTTCGTTCGGGAAGGCCAAGCTTTTTCCAACCGGAACCATTAATGGTATTAGGATCAAAACTAAAAAGTTGACTTTTATTATTAGGAAAAGAGGAAGCATTTTGAATAGCGTCTTCATGTTTGTCATCTATATTTCCGATTCTGTTTTTTTTCATCACATCATCTAATTGACTACGCGCCTGTTCAAATTCTTCTTCAGAAACAGATTTCTTATACGCTGTTGCAGGTAAAATCATAGGAACAAAAAAAGTTCCTGCAATCAGCACTATTAAGGAAAGAATAGCGATGCGTTCTTTCCTGGTAAATAAAAAATACTCTGCCAATTCGCGGTTACTCATAGTCAATAAATATGAAATTGATAATAACCATTGGTGTTATAAAAAAACTATGTTCCCACTCATATTGCTCTAAACGAAAACCCCTAATTATTTACTATAAATATTTTCTTCGCTTAATATTCGTTCTAGCAGTATAAGAATTTTATTGACGCTGAAGATATCCAATCCTAAATTGTTATACAATGAAGATACCGCCTGCCATAGATATCAATCAATCGTGTAAACCTCCTTATTTCAAAGAAAAATCGCAAAAAAATCCGGGCCGATTAACTGGGTTAAATTATAAATCATCCTTATTTAGTTCACCGGAATTTACCCTTCTATTTTAATTGTACTTTAAAAAGCTGTCATATAAATACCCCCTGCAAAGCATTCTAAGAAATCCAATACCATGAATTATCACAAGCTGTTAGAAAAACAAATTCAAAAGCTATTTCCA
>JBJXDV010000470.1:0-11001 GCA_046153465.1 Chitinophagaceae bacterium | reverse complement strand
ATAGCCATCCAAACAATCCTCCCTCATCCTGTGCTAAATAAATACCGTTCTCGCGTTGTTCAATTGGCCAGTGTTTTAAATAATATCCTTCTCCACTTGCGTTGCGGCCGTTAGCAATATTAAATTTATAGCGATGTAAGGGACACACAACATTTCCAATAGCATCAATATAACCTCCAGCAAGTATTCCACCGGCATGCGGGCATTTATAAGCAAAACCAAATAATGATTGATTGAATTTTCCTACGCAAATTTTTTTACCGCTTAATTCAACTACTGCAATGTTAGTAGAAGCAAATTCAATTTCATCAAGATGGTCGGCTATTTTAAACCATTTGTATGTTTTTTCAGCCATGGCCGCAGCAATTACATTAATAAAGGAACTCCGTACGATATGGATATCTAATCTTATAAATCTCCCTAACCTTATTTAAAATTGTTGCGCGTAGCTCCTCAATATTTCTTTTTTCTGTAGCTGAAATAAAAACACAGTAGTCTTGCAATTCATTTTCCCACCGTTCTTTCAAGTCTTTCAGTATCTCTGTTTTCACTTCCTCTTCTAACCAGGGATCAAATGTATTTTTTTCGTATTGGTCCATTTTATTAAAAATGGTAATTACGGGTTTATCGAATGCCTTTATATCCTGTAAGGTTTTATTCACAACTCCAATCTGCTCTTCATATCCTGTGTGAGAAACATCTACTACATGTAATAATATATCAGCCTCTCTAACTTCATCAAGGGTACTTTTAAAACTTTCTACAAGGTGGTGGGGTAATTTACGAATGAATCCAACGGTATCACTTAACAAAAACGGCGTTGTTTCAAAAACTACTTTGCGGGTGGTTGTATCAAGTGTTGCAAATAATTTATTTTCGGCAAACGCATCGCTCTTACTTAACAAGGTCATCAATGTTGATTTACCTACGTTGGTATAACCTACTAACGCTACCCGAATAAACTCACCTCTATCCTTACGCTGCGTAAAAGCCTGTTTGTCGATTTCGGCTAGTCTTTTCCGAAGTAAAGTAATTTTATCACGAACAATTCGCCGATCTGTTTCAATCTCACTTTCTCCCGGGCCTCGGGTGCCTATACCTCCTCCAAGTCGTTCAAGGTGTTTCCACATGCCTCTTAGTCGGGGTAATATATATTGGTATTGTGCTAGTTCAACCTGTGCTTTTGCCTGTGCCGTTTTAGCACGGTGCGCAAAAATGTCGAGAATAAGATCAGACCGATCGATTGTTTTTATATCCAGAATTTTTTCGATATTATTAATTTGCGCACCGCTAAGTTCATCATCAAAAATAGCAATGCGTACATTTTTATCGGCTATATAATTCCTGATTTCTTCCAGTTTTCCTTTGCCTAAAAATGTTTTACTATCCGGATGAGGTAGTTTTTGAATAAAACGTTTTATTGCGACGGCCCCTGCTGTTTCTGCTAAAAAAGATAATTCGTCGAGATACTCTTTTACCTGCACCTCTGTTTGATCTTTGTATACCAATCCCACCAATATGGCCTTTTCTTCTTTATTAATAATATTCCTCTTGTCAATCAAAGCATTTGTATTTATCTGCAAAAATAATTAATACTATCTCTATTGCTTATTAAAAAGAAAAAGCGAATGCCTGTACGACATTCGCTTAATTCAATTTGTATATTTTTATAAGCCACTAATGGTAATACCAACCTGTAAGGGGCGAACATCCGGACCTACTCCCTCTTTAATAAAATTATTTATCTGGTAACTGGCATAAACGCTTACAATACCATAACCAACCCTTCCCATTACACTAAGGCGGGTACTGTTAAAGTAACGCTTGGATTTTTCTTCCAACACATAGGAGTTTAGGGTATTTTCTGTTTTATTTACAAGAGTTTTCCCCCGTGTTCCAGCAGAAATCAACGTTCCCACTTTTACTCCAATTGCCCCTTTCCAACTATTTAGTGAGTTTAAAGGGTCGTTGCAATAACGCAATTCAATAGGAGCTTCCAAATAAGTAGTGGATAACCTATATTTTTTAAAATGATTTGTATCTGCCACATTGATAAAGCTAAGCCGATCGGCGCGGGAACCTGAAATATCAATATAGGTTTTATTAAAATTCTGCATGTTGAACGATAGTCCCGCGCCAACCGCAACACTATATTGTGGTTTGCTTTTAAAGGGGAAATCCATCATAAAATAGAAATTTACACTCAAAGGAGTTCCAGTTGTTTTAAGGCTATCTGGTTTTTTTGTCCAGAAACCATAACCAACCTGTACAAGGAAATGGTCCTTTGGTCTATTTGCAAGACTTACTTTGCTCCAATCTTTTTTTATTTTTTTTATGGAGGCTGTATCCTGTGCCTGTGTTTGAGCAAAAACAACAAATGATAAAAACAATAAAATAGCGTTCTTCATAATTCAAAAATGAGGTTCAAAAGTATCTTCAATACGGGTTAATGAAAGGTTAAGGTTAAAAAAAAGCCCATAGCTAAGCAATGGGCAAATTAAATAGTGTGGACCCTGCTGGGATTGAACCAGCGACCCTCTGATTATGAGTCAGATGCTCTAACCATCTGAGCTAAGAGTCCTTCCTCTTTTGAGGAAATATCATCAAATAAAGAACTGTAATCTTAAAAATCCTTCTTCAACACCTCAAACCCAATTTAAACAAGGCTGCAAATGTAAAAAAAAAGAGCAAGTCGGGTAATAATTTCTTTTAAGTAAATTACTTGCAATAACTGCGTAAGCTGCCTTCGGAATAAAAAAACCAATGAAAAATAAGATACTAATAATGACGGCATTTTTTATTTCAATTAGTGGAATAAGTCAAAATAGATCTAATGTAGCCTGCCGGCCTTTAGATATTTCAGATACCTCCCTTCTTGAACTTGTTCAAAAACAAACCTTCCGATACTTTTGGGAATTTGCCCATCCGGTTTCAGGAATGGCAAGAGAACGTAGTAATAAAACAGATGAATACGGTTGGGAAACTACAACTACCGGTGGAACTGGTTTTGGAATAATGGCAACTGTTGTTGCAGTTGAAAGAAAGTGGATTGAAAGAGATACAGCCGCACTTCGCTTAATAAAAATGGTAAGCTTCTTAAGAAAGGCTGATAAGTTTCATGGTGTTTTTCCACATTGGTTAAATGGAGAAACAGGAAAGGTTATTCCATTTAGCCCAAAAGATGATGGGGGTGATTTAGTGGAAACATCTTATCTGTTCCAGGGATTATTGGCTGCCCGGCAATATTTTAATCAAAATAACGCACAGGAAATTCAATTACGGCAAAAAATTACCAGTCTTTGGAATGAAGTGGAATGGGATTGGTACACACGGGGAGGCATAAGTGTTTTATACTGGCATTGGAGCCCCAATCACGGATGGGCCATGAATAACGAAATACGAGGATGGAACGAATGCCTGATCACTTATATACTTGCAGCTTCTTCCGACAAATATCCCATTAAACCCGACGTGTATCATCGGGGATGGGCAAACAGTAGCCATTTTAAAAACGAACGGGAATATTATGGCATAAAATTACCACTCGGTTTCGATTATGGAGGGCCGTTATTTTTTGCACATTATTCTTTTTTGGGTATTGATCCCAACGGATTGAAAGATGCATATGCCAATTACTGGGAACAGAATAAAAATCATACACTCATCAACAGGGAACATGCGTTAAGAAATCCAAATAGGTTTAAAGGATATGGTGCCGATTGTTGGGGTTTAACTGCAAGTGATAATCAACAAGGTTATGCGGCTCATTCACCAACAGAAGATCTTGGAGTAATTACACCAACAGCCGCATTATCTTCTTTTCCCTATACCCCCGAATATTCTATGCAGGCACTTAAATACTTCTATTATAAATTGGGAGATAAAATCTGGAGTGAGTATGGTTTCGTTGATGCTTTTAATGAATCAAAGAACTGGTATGCTGAAAGTCATTTGGCAATCGACCAGGGTCCTATTATTGTGATGATCGAAAACTATCGCTCCGGCTTATTATGGAAACTTTTTATGAATATTCCGGAAATTCAACAGGGCATGAAAAAATTGGGCTTTCAAAGCCCTTACTTCAAATAAAAGGCTCATGAAAAAAAATAAACAGGCAGCAGGTATTCTGGCCATTACGTTTTTGATAGCAGCGTCCGGTATGGGACAACCGAAAAATAAGATGCAGAAGCACCCGGGATATCCTAATTCCATTGAATCGGTTGGTAGAGTGAATGGATTATCTGATTCAGATTTATTGGAAATTGTACAACGTCAAACCTTTCGTTTCTTTTGGCATGGTGCCCATCCTGTGAGTGGCCTCGCATTAGAAAGAAGTAACACCGTATTAGCAGAACATTATTGGGATTATATTAATGAAGCATGGGATGAACCTAACTTTAGTAAAACAAGTTTTGGACCCGATGCAGGTGCCATTGGCGGAACAGGATTTGGTATAATGAGTACCGTAGTGGCAGTAGAACGTGGTTGGATTGGAAGAGATACTGCCGTACGTCGCCTGATAAAGATTGCCGATTTTTTAATTAATGCGGATTGTTACCACGGCATCTATCCTCATTTTATGAACGGAAGAACAGGTAAAACGATTCGTTTTGATCGACTGGATGATGGAGCTGATATCGTTGAAACTTCTTATTTATTGATGGGGCTTCTCTGTGCCAGGGAATATTTTAACGGAGATTCACCAAGAGAAAAATATTTACGGAAGAGAATTGATCAAATGTGGGGAGCAGCTAATTGGAACTGGCATACGAATAATCAAAATAAATTATTTTGGCATTGGAGCCCTAATAACGGATTTGATATGAACTTCCCGGTTTGGGGGTATAATGAATGCCTGATCACCTATATTATGGCAGCGTCTTCTCCCTATCATTCCATATCGAAAGAAGTATACAACGGAACATGGGTAGGGAGTTTTGGTTTCAAGAATGGAAAAGAATATTACGGCTATAAGTTACCGCTGGGAAATTATGATAAAGATAAAGGTGGCCCCTTATTTTTTGAACAGTATACCTTCCAGGGTATCGACCCGAACGGCCTGGTCGATTCGCTAGGTAACGATTATTTTTTACAGGGTAAAAATCATACACTAATTAATAGAGCCTATTGTATAGAGAATCCTAAAAAATATAAAGGATATAGCGCTGTTTGTTGGGGACTTACCGCCGGCGATAGTTATAAAGGCTATGTGGCACATGGTCCCGAAAATGATTTTGGTGTTATTCAACCAACTGCTGCTATTTCTTCTTTACCGTATACGCCAAAAGAAAGTATGGAAGCTTTGCGCTATTTCTATTATGAACTTGGAAATAAAATATGGAGTAAGTATGGTTTTGTAGATGGGTTCAGTATTCATCATAACTGGTATGCAAAGTCGCACCTTGCAATCGACCAGGGACCGATTGTGGTTATGATTGAAAATTACAGAACGGGCCTTTTATGGAAATTGTTTATGCAGATCCCGGATATTCAAAATGGATTGAAAAAATTAGGGTTTAAAAGCCCATGGATTAAAAATTAAACATGATGAAAAAAATTATTGTAATAGGGTTTTGCAGTATTACCTGCATTTTTTCTGTAGCTCAAACCAGCGTTGATATCCCGTCAAAAATAAAAGGACTACTGCTGGGAACTTTTATTGGAGATGCATTGGGAGGACCTATAGAATTTCAGGGCCATCCCGAAATTCAGGCAACACCCAATCCACCCAAATTATGGAAACAAGGAGAGTTTATGAATGTGGAAGAAATCAGGAAGGCAGGGGAACGAATCTATTTTAGAGAATATAAATACCTGCGACCAGTACCCGAACCCTATGGCCATTGGGGATACAATTCGGCACCTGGTACCGTAACAGACGATAGTCGGCATAAATTTATTTTGATGCATATGCTTCGAACCGCTACACAAAAAAATCAATGGCCGGTTACTGATAAAGAACTCGCAAAAGCCTATCTCGGTTGGTCGAAATCTAAAACAATTATCAATCGTCCGGATTATGATACTTTATGCCAGCAATGGTTAAACGAATCGTATAAAGCAATCTATTGGTTGCTGGGTAGCAGGGAAATTGGTAAAGCCTATCCCTTGGAACGATTATGGAACGCACTACCTACCTGTTACGGTCAAATGGCATTAACACCCCTGGCAGCTTTGTATCCGGGCGAACCTATCAAAGCGTATTTGGCTACTTATCAATTGGCATATTTCGATAACGGCTTTGCAAAAGATATGATTGCCGCTTTGAATGCAGCCTTATCGGTTGGTTTAACACTTGATCCAAAAACAATGTCGAATGAACAACTATGGAATAAAGTATTTGACACAATGATAAAAACAGATCCCTATGCATATAGCGAAGTTCCCTGGAGTGAAAGAGCAGTAGCTCGCTGGCTTACCTTAGCAGATAATTTTGTGAAGCAGGCAAAGGGATCGCCTGCTGCGTTATTCGAGTTACTTGAAAAGGAATTCATGTTTACTACAAAGTGGGAAGCGCAGGTTCCTTTTGTAGTAATTTTTGCTGCAGTAAAAATATGTAATTACGACCCGCTTGCTGCTTTACAATTAAGTATTGAATGGGGATGGGATCACGATTCCTATGCACAATTATTAGGAGCTTTTGTTGGAGCAATTTATGGCCCGGAAATATTTAAAGAGGATTTACGATATACAGTTTCAAAAAGATTAGTGGCTGATTACGACGAGAACATTGACGAATGGGTTAACAGCTTAATAAAAATGCAATCCATTGGAAAGAAAAGAATCCTGGTTAAGTAAAAAATCAAACTGCCTGATTGTTCTCTTCAGTACATAATTTCTAACGACTAAATTTTTTTTATTATGAATGAAAAATTATCGAGGCAAAAATTCCTACAAACTACTGCATTGGCTGGAGCTTCATTATTGGTTTCATCTCTTGAAAGTTGGGCAACCACAACCAATGAAAAAAAGTTAAGGGTTGCATTAATTGGATGTGGCAGCGTTAGCAACCGCTACCTCCCGCAGTTATTATCATCTAAAATGATTGAAGTAGTAAGCTTGTGCGATATCAAGCACGAGCGTGCCATTGCTCAAAATAAAGAGTACAAAGTAAATGCAACAACTTATCCATCAATAGATGCCATGTTAGCGGGTGTTCCTTTCGATATGATGGTAACAACAACGGATATGCAGGTACATGGGGAATTAAATAAAAAGGCCTTACTGGCAGGCAAACATGTTTGGAGTGAAAAGCCAATGGCAAATACCTATGCAGAGGGAAAGGCTTTGTTAGAATTAGCCAAAAGTAAAAAACTTCGGCTGTGGGGTGCCCCTGCCGTAGTAAACAGTCCACAGTTTGCCTTCATGAGTAAAACAATACAGGAAGGGAAACTCGGTCGTATTGCAAGTGCGCATGGGCAATACGGTCATACCGGCCCTACCTGGTCGGCATTTTTTTATGAGAAAGGAGGTGGAAGTATGCCCGACCTTGGAGTATACAATATGGCTACACTAACAGGATTGCTTGGCCCTGCAACATCTGTAATGGCAATGACCAGTATTGTGAACCCAGAACGTACTGTAGATGATAAAGGAAAAATAAAAGTAGTAGCCGAAGACAATGCACACATTTTAATGGAACACGATAAAAATGTGATCAGTCATGTAATGTGCGGGTTTAATTATTTTGATCCGCATGGCCATGAAGCAGGAACTCAATCGTTACATTCCATTCAGATATATGGTGATTATGGAAATATGCGATTGATTGGTTACGACTGGGAAACGAATGGAGTGATGCTCGACACCTCCTGGACCGAACCCCCAAAACTTTTATCGACTGATAAGGGTGGCTACGAATGGCAGGAAGGAGCTCGTGTTACCGGTGAAAGTATTATTACAGGTATTGAACCAAGAATAAATGTTGAGCATGCGCTGCATGTATTGGAAATAATAGAAGCAGCGCGAAAATCATCAGCAACAGGAATGAAAGTTAAGCTAACGAGTAAATTCAAATGGCCAATGGTGTAATTATTTTTAACTACAGGTTTTATCATGTTCATGATTACATAGGAAAATTATTAGGTATGGACAGTGTATTTATTACTCAGCTTCTTGATAAGTATCAATCCGGCTACAGCCTCGAGCAACCATTTTATACCGATGAAACAGTTTTTGCTTTTGAATGGAAGCATATCTGGCAAAAAAACTGGTTATATGCTGGTAATACAGCCCAAATACAAAAAAGCGGCGATTATTTTATTTATCAATTGCAAAAAGATGGTATAATAATTATAAGAGGCAATAACGGAGAAGTGTATGCTCATTATAACACCTGTGCTCATCGTGGCTCAGCCATTTGTCTGAAAGAAAAAGGTAATGCTGCAAAATTAATTTGCCCTTATCATCAATGGGTATATGATAAAGATGGTACATTATTAAATGCACGCATGATGCCGGATGATTTTTATAAAGGGGATTATCATTTACGTTCGGTACATGTACAATTGATCGAAGGGTTGATATTTATTTGCCTTGCAGAAAAGGCTCCTGATTTTTCAGCGATTAAAAATAGCCTGGCTCCATTTGTTGTACCCTATAAAATGAATGCTGCAAAGATTGCATACGTTAAGCAGTATACGTTACGGGCTAACTGGAAATTGGTTGCTGAAAATTTTAGAGAGTGTTACCATTGCGGTAGCGCCCATCCTGAATATTGTAAAGCTGTGATCGGTGCCAATCTTCGGGAGGATACCGATTTACTTACTGCATCAAAGCAAAAGCTTTGGCAACAAAAAGGCCTAGCAACACAATTGGTTGAAGTAACTGATGGTACTACTACCTATGCTGTTCGTTATCCACTGCGCCCCGGTATTGAAAGCTACAGTGTGGATGGGAAAAATGTTAGTGTACCTATGGGTAATCATAAAGATTATGATGCTGGCGTGGTGGGCCTTGTTAATTATCCAAACTTTTGGATGGATGCAGTAAGTGATTATGTATGGATAATGAAAATAATACCAATAAGCGCTTCCGCAACAAGTGTAGAGTTCTGCTGGCTGGTAGATGAGAAAGCAGTAGAAGGAAAAGATTACGATACGGAACGACTCACGGAATTTTGGGAAATTACAGGTGCACAAGACGGTGAGTTATGTGAAAATAATTTTCGGGGTATCGAAACGAATGGATACCGGCCTGGCCCCTATGCTCCCGTAGAAGATCAGGTAATAAATTTCGTGAACTGGGTAGTTTCGCAGCTAAAACAAGGAGCTAAATAATTTAATCGGCAGTTGCTTTCTGCTGATTTCGTTTCAGAAATAAAATAAGTACTATCCCAACACCAAGTATAATACCAGCATTCATTAAAAAAATTTCTGCAATTTTCATTCTGCTATCCTGTAAATAACCTGTCCAGTAAGTACCGAGAATTGTACCTATTCCATAGTAAGCAACATATAATAATGATTGGCCAGTAGCCAACCATTTTTTATCAACTAACTTATTTACATATTCAACGCAAACAACCCAAAACAACGACCAGGAAAACCCATGTAATAATTCTATCGGTAATGCGGCAAATGGATTTTTAACTACGCTATAAAATAGCAATCGTACCACAGTAGCGGTTACTGTAAGGAGTAAGGTTGCTTTTAGTCCGAGTCGTAAGATAATTCTTGCAGAAAAATAGAATAGGGGTAATTCACAAAGTCCCTGAAATGACAGGCCATAGCCTACCAGTGATGCAGAGGCCCCGTTTTCCTTCATATAGGTAGAATAGAAATACCATATGGTGCTGGTACCGGCCGAAATAATAAAAACACATACCAATAATAATAGTAAAGACGGACTTTTGATGACCTGCGCCAGGTTCTTGAATGTACTGCCGTCAATGGCAAACATTTCCTTCTTATCTTCTTTTAAAAAGAAACTGAAAACAAACAGCAAAAACATACTAATGAAAGAAACCCAAAAAATCATATTAATATTATTTGCATCAATTACCTGCCCTGTTATAATTGAAGTAAATGCCCAGCCAGCAGCACCGGCTATCCGCAAAGTGCCATAAGAAAAAACTGGATTTTTTTGAGCAAGCAGCAATGCAAGGCTATCGAGCACGGGTTGAATCGTATTATAAAAGATCGACATTACAATAGTTACAACTATCAGCCATACAAAACCGCCATCATATAAATACCCCAAATAACTAAGCGAAGAAAAAAAAGAAGCAACGAGTATTGTTTTTTTATAACCCCATTTATCAGCCATCAATCCATACAAGGGTTGAACCAGGAACATCATTACCGGGGTAATAATAATAATCAAACTTTTTTCAGTTCCATTTAATCCTTTATTATCACAATAATCGGCTAATAACGGAAGCCAGGAAGCCGTACAACATAAAACAAGGAAATATAAAATACGCAGTGTGAAAACCTCCGTTATTTTCATTTTATTTTTGATTTATCGAGCAAGGAGCCTGCATCCTCATCTATCAAAACATAACTTTCAGGATGTTGTTGTATAATGCTTGCCGGAAAAAGATTGCTGATCGTTTCTTCCACCGCCTTTTTTATTACCATAGATTTCCGTTTGCCATTGGCTAGAAGCAATAATTTTTTTGAATTCATAAGGTGACCGAGTCCAAGTGTGATTCCTTTTTGTAAAGAAACTGGTTCTGAAAAATATTTTTGTCCAACAGAAACAGTGGTTTCATCCAGGTCAATAACATGTGATAATAAATTGAAATCAACACCCGGCTCATTAAAGCCAATATGTCCATTCATACCAATTCCCACAACCATCAAATCAATACCACCTTTTTCTTTAATGAATGCGTCCATATCTGCACATTCCTTTTCCACGTTATTTGATAGTCCATCAAATAAATGATATTGTGATGGAAGAATACCAAGCGGGCCAAATATTCTTTTGTGAAAATCATTTTGGCAACTACCTTCTGTTTTTGGGGAAAGATCAATCCATTCATCGAGGCCAATAAAA
>JBJXDV010000469.1:0-4888 GCA_046153465.1 Chitinophagaceae bacterium | reverse complement strand
TCTTTGAGTTTATTTCCCCTTTTGCTTCCTTTATATCGGCATACAAACTGTATAAAGAGCCAAGGCTCTCTCTTGTCTGAGAGCCTTTAGACTGATTAATTTTTTCCAGGATAATTCTCTCCGCTACATCAAATTTTTTTGACCGGTAAAGAGCATTGATTTTCCAAACAACAAATGCATATGAGTAATATGAACTATCTATTTCCGCGTCAGGGTGGTCCATAATTAAACTTTCCCCCAATTCTGCATCTTCTATACATCGGCGATATTCGCTTTTCTGAAAAAAATTAACAACTCTTGCATATAAGGGAGGAACGACATACTTATATCCAGTTTTTAGTCGGAGTGCCGTAGCAATGCAGCTGTCACCTGCGTCCATTTTGTCCTTTACTTGCCGGAGGGAATCATAACAGATCCTAAGATTATTATAGATTCTGACTGGTAACAATAAATCTCCATATAGTTTGAAGCCTTGCTTATTAATAATTGTTAGAGCTTTTTTATGGAGTTGAATACATTTTTCGTAATCATTCTTCTGAAGCACATACAACCAACCAATTCTTTGCAATAAAAGAGCGTAGGTTGAATCATCCTGTTTATCGCATTGCTTTATTTCTTCCAGATAGGGAAGCAGCTCAGCAAGCTGTTTAGCGGGGGGCGATTGAATGCTATCGCGAAGAGTTACAATTCGTGACCAAAGGACTTTTCTATCGGGACATTGAGCTCGCAGTGCTGAATAGTATAATGTAAATACAAATACTACTACGAGAAATTGAACGATTGTTTTCACTTTTTATCAATTATTCTCCAATATATAATTTCCATTCAATGTAACTCCTGAGGCCCCATGTTTGATGATGTTAGTATTCCAATCCGTATTTGTATTCGTTGCGTTGAAACTGTTACGTATCATACAATCAATCATAGAACCAGCGGCTATGGGAGTCGCAAAAGAAGTTCCTTCATAATGTTTTTTTAAAAAATTCACTTCAAAAGCACAGCAGTTATGCATGTTTAATACACCAAGAGTAACAAAAGCATTAGAATAATTTTGATAATAACAAGGTTGGTCAATTTGCTGATTTAAACTAGTAACTGCAAATAAATTATTGAATTCTCTACTGAAACAGGCAGGGAAAAAAAGGCGGGTTGTTACTCCCAGTCTATTATTTATTGATGGAGTTAAACAAAGTTTAGTATTATCATGTGTTCCATCTACGTTGCCTGCTGCAGCAAATACAGGTATTGCATTAGGTTGGTGTAGGGCACATAATTGAATATAGTGCTCCAATACTGGATCCGGATCCCCATAATATCCTAAACTCGCATTAATAATCGAAGCGTTTTTTTGGATAGCGTAACTCATCGCACAGCTTACAGAAAAAGTGGTGCCCCTTTTTCTCTCATCAAGTGCCTTCAGAACCATTATTTGAGGGTAATTGTTAGCAGTTTTTACTGCTTGTAATGCAAATGCAGTGACTACAGTGCCATGCCTCCCATTGTGATCATCTCTCAGGTCTTGCACAATTTGGCCAGGCAAGAAATTAAACATGGTGGGTTCACCACTTGATTCTTTCCAGATCAATGGGCCAATACTATTCATAAAAACCGTAGTATCAATTCCTGTATCTATAACGGCTAAAACTCCGGTAGGATTTGCGAGGCTTCTGTTAAGTCCGATTTTGGGACCTATGGCTACAGGAAAGCTATCTTCGCTATCAGAAATGGGAATATTGTTAGCTAAAAATAATACATCAACATAATCACCACTACCATTGGGACCTGGCTTGGGTGGCGGAGGTGGCGTAACCGCAGTACCAGATCCATCTATGAAATTTATATTGATATTATATAGCAATGTATCACAAGGGCAAACAAAGACGTGAAATTCTGGATATATGGATGGAAAGTGATCAATGTAATATTTCTTAACAGAATCTTCTATGGCTATAATGGCATTATTTCGCTCTGCGGATAATGACCCTGTCTTAAAAACGGCATTCCAACTTACTTCTTTAACTCCATGACTAGGACTTCCATCAATTGGTATCTTTGTCGACGAAAACCACTTACACGATGAAAGCTCAACTATCAGAATCGAAATGAGGGCAATTACAATCATGTTGTAAGTTGATTTCAACCTGGAAGATGATAACTTTTTCATTTTAAAGTTTTGAGTTTGATGAATATTTACCTAAAATAATTTTACCAGACAAATAGCATTAAAAATTAAGTGCCTAAAAAAGCACTTTCATTAAAATAGATAATTACTTCGCTTCATTATTACTGGCTTACCGGAACCATAGAAAATATATTAATTGATCGTTTTTGAATTTTGAATCCTTTGTAGAATTCATAGGGTTTAAAAGAACGGAGTTATATGCAGCAATCTAATTGTTATCAAAGTACTTGAATCAAATGACTGAATAAAACACTTTGAATTATATTCAGGATTGTTTGCCTAACTACCAGTTTTTAATCCACTCCTTGGCCTTCTCACTTCCGGTAAGATTGTTATCTCTTATATGGGTCATTATTCTCTTAGCTTCATCTTTGTCTCCAGGCCGGTTTCTTTCTATAAGTCCAATCGCATGAAAAAACATCCCCTTGTTGGAATACATACCGGTAACCCTTTCCATTCGACTGAAATATTCAATCGCTTTACCATATTGTTTCTGTTTTAGGCAAGTGATTCCGGCATATTCGGTGACTTTGAATAAAGCGGAATCCCGTTGCAAAGTGGTATCTCGCTGCAAAATGGATTCAAAATAAATCTGGGCGGAATCGAATTTGCCCTCTTTGAAATATCGCTTGCCAATTTCAATACTATCCATACTTGTACCCATAGTTCCACCGAGATCCTGAAAGTTTTCTTTTATATATTCATCCGCTAGTTCTGAAGGCGATAGAGCCACATTAAAAAAAACAAACCTGGCAATCAGCACAATCGTAACTGCAGCAGCCGATATATAAGGCCACAGTTTTCGAATGGGATTCATCCTTACTAACGGCGCTTCCGCTTCCTTGTTAATATATATCGCCCGAAACCTTTCTTTCTTTTCAACTGCTAATTGCCTCCCGAGCGTTTCTTTTGTACTTAGGAAAAAAGCCACTTCCTCCGCAAAAGCCGGATCATCCGTTATTCTTTGTTCAAATTGGCCGGATTGTTCGGGGCTTAGCTCTTTCTTAAAATATTGGTCAATATACTCGAGATTGTTTGTCATTTCTTCCTTGTTATTTTTGGCTTTGATATAATTGGCGCAATTTCTCCATGCACCGCAACCGGCTGGTCTTTACCACATCGGCTGTTTTATACTCCATCAGAGCCACAATTTCTTTATCGGGATGCCCTTCCGCCCAGAATAATAACAGCTTCCTGCAAAGGTCTCCAATCTCAGATAACCGCCGGCTCAATAATTCCTTATCCGTTTTATCCATCATTTCCTGAACTACTGACCGGGCCTTATCCGGCAATGCAAATAACATATCAGAAATAGCCTGTGTATTATGCACGCTGTTCTTATTAGTCGACTTTTTGCGCAAAAGGTCAACACATTTGTTATGATAAATCTGGTAAATCCATGTTTTCAGGGTGGATCGCCCCTCAAATGACCGGTTGCTGATTTTTTCTATGGCGGAGATTACTGCATCGGAATAAGCATCAAATGATTCGTCGTTTGACAAAGAGTATTTTCGAATACCCTCCTTCATAAAATAATCATACTGCCTGAATAATTGCTCTTCCGCCCTGCTTCTTTGAATGCCACTAATTAACAGGCCGTCGACTATTTCCTGCTCTGAGATGTGCGGAGAAATGTTGCCTGGGGCCATAAAAGGCTATATATATATGAATATACTCAATCTAAGAGGGTTCAAAAAAAAATAATTATCCCATGTTTCCTTTTGTTTCCTTCCTGCGACCAATAATATATCTCCTTTTTACGAGATGGTACAAATCAACATCGTTAACTATTAAACCTTTCAAAATGAAAAAGCTTCTTATTATTTCAGCGGCCGTTTATTTTTTTTCAGTTATTGCCAGTTACAGTAGTTATGCCCAAAGTTCTACGAGGGTCGATTATGCAAAACTAGTTTTACCGGATACCGGTGGATTCTTTAAATCAAACTCCCTGGTTAGGGAAGAAAATCTCAGCACCGTAAATACCCGGGCCATGAAGGATTTCAAAAGATCATTTAAATCAAGTTCAGAAGAAAGCTGGTCCAGATCTATTGAAGGTGGTTTCGTTGTCAAATTTATTTTGAACGGAATTAAGAACAGGGCCGATTACGACAAAAAGGGAAATTGGGTTGCTACTACCCGTTATTACACGGAAAAGGAATTGCCGAAAGACGTACGGGGGCAGGTGAAAAGTGTTTACTATGATTTCTCTATTACCACCGTAGAAGAAATTACCTTCCCCGAGCACCTGGTGTATATCATCCATATGCAGGACGATACCAAATGGATGAACGTAAGAATCTGCGATGGAGAAATGGATATTATGCAGGAATATTTCAAAAAGTAAACAAACTTCTCCTGCTTTTGCGCTCATAAAAAACCGCCGCGCTCTTTCCACTGAAACTACGGTCTCACCGTAAACAGGTATTTCGATACCTGTTTTTTTTTACAGGGCTAATAAATATTCCTCTCGATCTTATCATCTAAAAAAGTATTAAAGAGGAATTGTGAACTTTAAATATCTTGCGGTTGAAATCAACTGCTTATTATGATTCAACGAATACAAACCCTTTGGCTCGCCTTAGCATTCGTGGCCGGTATACTTACCCTTAAATTCTCATTTTTTAGCGGAAATAAAATGGATCAATCATCCATTAAAACCTGGCAAGAGTTGACGGCTATCAATAATATATTAATACTAATACTAAC
>JBJXDV010000468.1:0-4517 GCA_046153465.1 Chitinophagaceae bacterium | reverse complement strand
AGAAACTGTTTAAGTAATCAGGGTCCCGCTGACTTGCCCCGAACTTCAGTTCGGGGAAAATTAAAAAATCCAATTACATTATGAAATCATTTACTGGTCCTGAATTCTTAATAGTAGTTTAAATTGTGTTTGGTAATTTTAAGCAATCAAGGCAACCTGACTTCCCCGAATTTTAAAATAGCAGTAGAAATGATTGCGAAGAATTTATTTATAATCAAGGTATCCTCACTTGCCCCGAACTTTATGATAATGGCTGAAAATATATATAACGGGTGTAAGTAATCAAGGTGCTTCTGACTTGCCCCGAACTGAATTACATTCGTTGTAGCAATTGAAGAAACTGTTTAAGTAATCAGGGTCCCGCTGACTTGCCCCGAACTTCAGTTCGGGGAAAATGATAATTAAATTATATGAATAAAATTATTCTTTCCTGTTGCCTGTTATTTATTGTAAATAATCTCATTTCACAAAAAAGCAGCTACGATCCTGATCGTGTGTATTCAATAGAACAGTTGCGGGAAGACTTTCGCTTTTTTCGTTCGAAGCTGGAGAATAAACACCCAAATTTGTACCAGTATACATCTAAAGAAATACTGAATCTGTATTTTGACAGTTTATATACCTCCATTAATGCGCCAATGAACGAAAGAAGTTTTTATACAATCTTAACACTATTAAATGCAAAAATTAAAGATGGGCATACCATGCAATTGCCAGGAGCGTCGGCTATTAATTATCATGTAAAAAATGATGGCTATTTTCCTTTTTATGTTACGATTGTTAGTAACCGGTTATTTGTAAACATGAATTGTACAGCAGATTCTACGATTCTGGATGGTGATGAGATTATTAGTATCAATGAAAAACAAACAAAAAATATTTTAGATTATTTATTGGAAAGGCAGATTCATGATGGGGTCAATCAAACCTACCCGGTTTGGATACTTACCAATTATTTTAAGGAGTATTATAGTTTCTCATTCGGTAATCCAACTACCTTTTCGTTGATTGTTAAAAATAGCAATGGAGAAGAAAAGAGGACGACTGTTGGGGCCCTGTCAAAAGATAGTATTCGCTTTTACCGCCAGGCAAACTATACACATAAAATTCCTGTTGCTGCAAAAGGAATTTCAATGGACATCAATAGTCAAACGGGCATTGCAACCGTAATGATTCGTAGTTTTGATAAAGAGATATTAAAGTCAACCTATAAGCAGCAATACAATGAGGTACTAAGAGAAATTTTTAAGGAGATTGAGGAAAAGCAGGTGAAAGAGTTAATACTTGATTTGCGTAATAACCAGGGAGGCGATTGGGCACCGGGTACTTTATTGCTTTCTTATCTTATACGTGAACCTTTGAAGTTCCTTGAAAATAGCATTCAATCGAAAATTATTAATCCAAAGCCAAATTCGTATAAAAATAATTTGTATGTTCTTATTAATGGCGGCAGTTTTTCGATAACAGGCATCATTGCTTCTTATCTTGAATTAACAAAACGGGGTGTTTTGATTGGCGAAGAAGCAGGCGGAAATAAAACCTTACTTAGCGGCGAACCAGTAAGCTTTACATTACCCAATACAAAAATTGAATGCCAGTCATCGACCCAAAAATTTATAATACGAAATGGAAAAGACGATGGACATGGGGTATTACCGGAATTTTGTGTTGTAGCTGATCGTAAAAGTATCTTATCAAATTCTGACCCGGTTATGGAAAAAGTGCTTTTACTAATTAAAGAAAACAAGAAGAAGGGATATTGAATTTGCCAATGATAAATTATCACAATAAAATATTCAGAGCGGTTAGTAATTCAGCCAATGGGGAAACATCGGTGGAAACCATTTTCAACTATTTCCAGGAAGGAAACCTGTTAAGTGGAAACTACTTCGGGGGAAAAATAAAAATGGGAAATTTGTTGGGAATTGTATCTGCAGATGGAGCGTTGAATTTCTCTTATCATCATATTAATGATCAAAATGAAGTCATGGCTGGAACCTGTACTTCCATTCCTGAATTATTGCCGAATGGGAAAATCAGGTTACATGAAACCTGGAGGTGGACATCAGTTGATAAATCTACAGGCAATTCAATAATTGATGAAATATAGTTAATGTAACTTTTTTAAAATATTGCGGGTAGATGCGATTATTTATTTTTGATATTGACGGAACCGTTACAAATACTAAAGCGGTAGATGACCATTGTTTTATTAATTCGTTTGAACGAAGGTATAACGTCCGGCTGGGAAAAATCGATTGGGCAGAATTTGAAAATGTAACGGATAAAGGCTTATACGAGGAATTATACCGTCGATATTTCAACAGCGTTGTATCTGGAGATGAAATGGCAGAATTTCAAAAAGATTTTTTTACATTGTTGGAAAGCCATCAATTTAATTCACCGGAACTATTTACTGAAATTCCCGGTGCAGCCGCATTTGTAAATTATTGTATTCAGCGATCTGAAATAAAAATTGCTTTTGCTACAGGTGGATGGGGCCATTCTGCACAATTGAAATTAACAGCATCCTCAATTCCTTATTTGGGATTCCCACTTAGCAATTCAGATAATTTCCATCGAAGGCAGGATATTTTAACGAATGCCATTCAGCAATCAAAATTGTATTACCAGGATGAAAACCTGGAGCAGGTGTTGTATTTCGGTGATGGTGTTTGGGATCTGGCAACTACCCGTGAACTTCAGATTCCATTTATTGGAGTAGACTATAAAAGAGACGATAAATTAAGAAAAGCCGGTGCAACAACTATTGTCTTCGATTTTGAAGAACCTGAAAAAGTAGTTGAACTATGCAATTGTTTGTAACGATGAAGATCTTGCTACACTTACTTGTTTATGATTTATTTTTCGATTCACTTGGTCGAAAAATTGAAAGGTAATAACAATCGATTTTAATCGCAATAGTTTTGTTTATCTTCATAACGGAACTCTTAAATTGTTTTACAATGAATTTTCTTCGTTATTTTCTGCCTTTAGTATTCGTGCTTTGTTCTTTCAACACAAATGGACAAACCAGAAATTATAGCATGGAAAATACAGTTACAAATTACCCAACCCGTTATGATAGTTCGGTAGCATTCATCAATCATAGGGTAAATACAATGATCAATCATGGGGTTCAATTGGAAGATGGATCATCAACGACTTATAAACCATCTACATTAACTGTTGAACAAAATAAGATGGGTACGAAGGAACCGGCTAAACTGGTAGAACAGTTTGATGGTTTGGGTGTTGGGTTTGTGGGCCCCCAGGGAACAGCGTTGTTGCGGAACCCATCTGATAATTCGTTGGCAGTTGGCCCCAATCATATTATTCAAACCGTAAATTCAGTTATGGCCATTTTTTCTAAGAAAGGGAAACAATTCTCTTCTACCGGAAAAGTTTTGTACGGTCCCGTAGAAACGAAAAATGTTTTTAAGGGATTTGGCGGACCCTGTGAATACATAAATAATGGAGATGCGGTGGTGAGGTACGATCAATTAGCAGATCGATGGTTAATTGTAATGCCTACTTTTCGCAAGGGAATTTTGCGAAATGATACCAGTAGAATAACGCTTGCCCAACCCGGAGTTGCAGCTCGTCTTTATCAACCTCCTGCATCTACGGAAGACTTGAACAGGGATACAAGAACTCCTCAAACTAAAACAAGAGATACCGTCGGAAGTTATTGTATGTGCTATGCCGTTAGTACGAGCCCCGATCCCTTTGGCCCTTATTACCGGTATGAATTCAAGCGCGATTTGTTTCCTGATTATCCTCGCCCTGCAGTTTGGCCCGATGGATATTATACCAGTACCAGTACCGGCGACCATTTAACACAGAGGCACGCGTATGTAGTTGACAGACAAAAAATGTTGAAGGGAGAAGCTGCTACGGAACAATCCTTTATTATTGATGGCGTGAACTTCATCATCAATGCCGATCTTGATGGTAAGGAATTGCCTTCTGCAGGTGCACCGAATATATTGATGGCTACCGGTGGCGATCAGTTGCATAAGAATATGGAAGATGATGGAATTTATGTTTGGAAACATCATGTTGATTGGAAAAATCCAGAAAATTCAACATTAACGGGTCCTTCCAAAATTGTAGTGGCTCCTTATCATTATCTATGTGATGGTCAATTAACCAACTGTGTACCACAAATGGGCACGGCACAACGTTTGGATGCACAAGGTGATAAATTAATGGCTCGATTGGTGTATCGCCGAAGGGGAAATATTGAATCCATTGTTGCGGTACATTCAGTGAATACGATAGCAGGCGCAGGAGCAGTTCGTTGGTATGAGTTTCGCCTGAATAAAAGCCGGGATGTAAAATTATTTCAGCAGGGTACCTATGCTCCGGATAGCCAATACCGTTGGATGGCGAGTGCTGCAATAGATAAGAAAGGAAATATCGGTATTGGCTATTCGTATGGAGGTGCGGGCCTATTTCCCGGTCAGCGATTTGCCGGAAGAAGTGTAGATGATCCATTGGGCATATTATCATCG
>JBJXDV010000467.1:0-4447 GCA_046153465.1 Chitinophagaceae bacterium | reverse complement strand
AATGGATATGAATTGAGAAGCAAGATTAGAATTTTCAGCAAGAAAAAATCAGGTCGAATTGAAGGTAGGGTAGGCCCGGCAGACGCAAAAGCAATAGTACTTGCCATAAACGGTACAGATACTGTTTCGGCTAAGCCTGAACGGGAAGGAGAATATAAATTCGTAGGATTGAAAGCGGGTGTTTATAGTTTACACTTTGACGCTACTGCAAATAACTATGTAGATTCAACAATCAATAATATAGTAGTGCGCACCAATGAAGACACGAAAGTGAATACCGTTGTATTGCGTAAGTAAGAAATAGATCTATGAAACTCTA
Source organism: Chitinophagaceae bacterium (assembly GCA_046153465.1). GTDB lineage: Bacteria > Bacteroidota > Bacteroidia > Chitinophagales > Chitinophagaceae > Endoryza. The sequence continues at coordinate 4,128 of JBJXDV010000467.1, read as the reverse complement.
ATCCGGCTTTTTAAAAGGCCGGATTTTTTTTACGAATAATCCAAGAAGCAAAAATGGAATCGCTAGCAATAACCAATACAATGAAGGAGAAGATGAATTTTCAAACTGCCCGGTAAATCTTAAGTTAGCCCAATAAGCCGGTGTTTTGAACCTACCTTCAATAGCTGGGTCTGCGAGGTAATCTAATTTAGCTTTTTGTAAAGCACTTGCAATTGAATTACCTTTTTCCAGATAGTTGTGAAGTCGATGGGCAATATAAGCAGTAGATACATCGTCGGCTTTCCACTGTGAAGTAACAATATTGGGGCAGCCCGCATACGAAAAAGCTCTCGCTAAACTTATAATTCCTTCTCCTTTTACCAATTGCCCGCCTCCGGTTTCACATGCACTCAAAATAACCAGTGATGTATTTGGAAGTCTTAAATTATATATATCTGGTATAAATAACCGATTGTTTGAAGAAGTATCCGGGTTGCTGGGATAAAATGCAATATTGGATTGTAATGGAACACTGTCGTTTGTTTGGGCATGTGTAGCTAAATGCAACACACTGAAATGGGGAGCCGATTGAATAAAATACTCTTTAGTAGCTTTTTCTCCAAAGGAAAGATTTCCATTTAAGCCTTCAATTTCCTTTTGTGAGGCAGGTAATGAAGGTAAAGAGTCATTTAACAGGGTTTTGTTGTAAGGTGCGAATGCCAGTAAGGAATATGGTTTTTTTTGCTGTTTGGTTAAAGGAGGTTTTAATAAACTACAGGAATAATTATAGGTGACTGCAAACTTTTCAAAGAGGTATCGATCTGAATTGTCCAATAATAATTCAAATGGTATAAAACTAAGTTCATCGTCGGGTATAATCATTAAGTTATTAAATGGTTTTAGTTTTTCTTCAACGGGTTTTAATAATTGGTCGTATAAAATACGGGCATGGATTCGCGTACTGGTATAGCTCGACCCATCATTAAAATAGAGTTCTTTAGTTAATGCTTCAATATGTTCGCTAAGGGTGTCTGGGTAAGGCACCACAACAAACTCATAATTTTTTTTTGAGATCACCCAGCAAAGAAGGTTTTTATCGCCTATATGATAAGATAGTATTGCACTGTTTGATGGAATTATTTTTTGCTGCAGATCTGCGATGGTGGTGGAAGCGCTCGAAAATTTTAGCTGATAGTAAGCAGGATAATCGTTGAGTTTTTTATGAATAGTTTCGAGCGATAATTCCTGTTCCCTGAGTTGACTTAGAATTCCAGCCAGCGAACTACTGTCGTTATTACCTGAAGCTTTTAAGGATAGCCTGTTTATGATTTCTTTACAATTTCGCTCCGCTGCAATGAGAGAAGCAGGTATATTCGCAGTATTGTTTAATAATGCATCGGATAACCGAAGCGACAATACGGAAGCCTTATTCCGTTCATCAAAGAAGAATGCTTCTTCCAGGTATTTTTTGTTACCAGTTAATTTATAAAGCAATAAGCAAACTTCAATAGGTTGATGGTGTGAGAGATGTTTTTTTTGATTGATGAAGCTACGCGCTTCGTCTGATTCGTAGGTTTTTTCTACGTAATCGGTGAGTCGATAAAGCGAATGAAAGGTGTTTAACGAAGCCTCCAGGTAACGAATTTGTTTTTCAATTTCATAATATGATTGGAAAACGGTAGCTTTCGACAAAAGTGTTTCGTATAGTTCATTAACTGCAAATACCCCTGAATAATCAACCGGGTCTGTATAGATATTACTATCATTAAAGGAGAAAATGAACTGTTGTATGGATTGCTGGTAATTTCTCAATGCGTCGGGATAATTTTCTGTTACTCTGAGCAAATCCCCGTTATATAAATAGGTTATTCCTTTCAATAAATTTTTACGCATCCCATTTTCTATATTGTTTTGCGACAAAGCCCTATCAAAATAAATTGCCGAACTATCAAATTGTTTTTGATTGTAATAAGCCCGGCCGAGGTCATTTAATTTTGCGAGGTTATTGGTTTTAACTTTTTGCAGGTAGTTAATCGCCTGTGGACTTGCACCGATGTTTAAGTATACGGATGCGATATTTTGGTTAATGAAATCGGTATTTGATTCAAAAGGAAGCAAACTTTTATAAATGGCCATTGCTTCATCATATTCATAAAGTTTAAGAAAGCAGGAAGCCAGGTTGTTTTTGTAGTTAACCAGTAAATTGATATCAGGATTTTTTTTAGATTCAAGAATGTTGATTGCTTTTTCAAAGTCATTTTTACTTTGCCGGTAGTTGCCAGTCTCGAAATTGAGGATCCCCTTGGTATTGTATAATCTTTCTAATCCCTCAATATTGGAATACTGGGTGGCAATTATTTCTGCTTGCTTGTAATAGAAACGGGCAGAATCAAACCGGTTAATGGTATAATACGAATTGCCTAAATAAAGATTTGGGAGGTACCAGGAGGAACTCGGAATAAGAAGGGAAGCAGATTTTAGTTTAAGACAGGCCTGTAACAGCGGAATTGCTTTTTCGAAATGTTCATAGGTCTGTTCAATAATGGCAGTCTTAAAATAACAGTCCCAAAGAATACTATCGTTGCCAGGCGCATTCACTAAAATAGAAATTACTTTCTTATAATAGGACAATGCTCCACTGTCTGTTTGATTAGTTGGATTTGGATTGTTATACAATACTTCACCAGCGCGATAAAACTTTAGAAAATCATCTTTGCCGGTTTGGGCCCAATTCAAAATGGCAAAACTGCAAATGACAATACTAACTACAACTAATCGGAATCGATACATAGTGTTTTCGTAATCCTCAAAATTAACTACGAAAACGGTTGAAAAGAAGAGCGATAAAAATTATAATCGGCCTACGATAAAAATGCAGGGTGGCCTGGGTTTGGCAACCGCATGTATTCCTGAGGGTCCTTGTGAACCGAAACTGGTAATCTGCCCATCAAAAGGTTTCAACACTGAAGGGCTACCAAAAACAGTTCCTTCCCGATCTTTTAATAATTGAATAAGATCGGGTGTAATATCATTCGCAGTCTTGAAGTAATATAGTTTTACTTTAAGCGCATTTAAGGTTTTGTTGCTTCCATCGTTCACACGGTATTTTAATTCAACTTCTTTTTTCGAATCATTTGCCGGTATGGTTCCAAATACACCGTTCCGTATCGTTTGCGCCAGATTAATTACGGCTTTATCCAAATCAACAGCTACACCAACTCCATTGCACCCCTTACCTTCATCAAAAACACTATGGGCAGGTACTGCATTCGAGCTGGTAGCATTGTAAACCGGCATCGCAAGTGTATCTCCAGATGAAAGATTGTAAATTTTATCGAAATAGTTAATGCCGGATATTAATAGCGTAGTGGTAGTTGTTATTAAACCGGTTGTGCTGTCAGTATAGGAAATCTTATAACGAAGACCGGTTTCGCTTTTTGAAATGTTGATTGCGCCAGTTTGCTCATTAATCTCAATTCCCTCGGGAAAGCCAGTATACCTGCCACCTGGTTTGAAGTCGGCAGGAAAAATAATATAATCGCCCGGCTGATTACGTAAATAAAAAATGGAATCCCCGTAACTCAATGTATAGGGAGTGTTGGGATTAATAGGATCATTCGTGTTTTTCGAACAGCTAATCAAAAAGATCGCTGCACTAAAACTAAAAATTAGTATGCTTTTTAATTTATCCATAATGCCAGTCTGTATACTTAGTACGAACAAAATAACAAGATGTAACCTCTAAGTGAAATTATTTTTTAGAAAAATCTCATTCAATGCAAATTTCCGAATTTTTCCGGGTGCGGATGTTAATATACTGCGATTTTTGGCCAGTTTGGTGATTCTTATTTTTAAAAAGGGGAGTGCATTTAATGAGTCAAAAATGGCCTGTCCATCAATCGTTTTATGGCCTGAGAAAGCTTATCAACCTTATTCATATCATAGGCTGGAGTGCTTGAAAATAATCGTAAATAGTTTAGCTTTTGCTCCAAATTACCTCCCTGAATAATAATGCTTTAGAACCAGATAGGGTTATAGCGTAGTTCTCCTATTGCAAATACTAAGTATTTTTTCAATTTTTGAGGTGTCATCGTAATGGGTTTTTTGGGGATTCAATTCGCCCTTCCCACATACTAATTTCCTCTCAGT
>JBJXDV010000466.1:0-5652 GCA_046153465.1 Chitinophagaceae bacterium | reverse complement strand
GCTACTATCTTAATGATTCGGGAATGTTCGTTTAAGTTAATGGCATGCAAGTTAGGTTCTCTATGCAGTGAAAATTGTCATTTGATCTGGAGGCCTTTCAATTGTCAGTAAAAAATCCTATCTTGCGTTTTAAGTTATGCATCAGTCGATTACTATACTATTCTTCCTGGATTCAAATCTCGATTTACTCAATCATCGAGGATAAATCGGGCATCCGTTTAACGATACTCCGTTAAACGTTGTTTTAGCATTTGTGTAAAAGCAAGTTTTCATCGCCTACAAAAATTTCTTTTCAACTTATCAATTCATTACAATGCAGTCAACTATAAATTTATCTGACAAAACGCAACAATATTTAGCGCTTGAAGAAAAATACAGTGCTCACAATTACCATCCATTACCCGTAGTGCTAAATAAAGGAGAAGGTGTATACGTGTGGGATGTAGATGGTAAACGCTACTTCGATTTTCTGAGTGGATATTCAGCGGTAAACCAGGGCCACTGCCATCCTGTTATTACTGCGACCCTCATTGAACAAGCTCAAAAACTTACATTGACCTCCCGTGCTTTTCACAGTAATTTGCTGGGAGAGTATGCGCAATTCATTACCCAATATTTCGGTTACGATAAAGTATTGCCAATGAATACTGGTGTGGAGGCAGTGGAAACAGCCATTAAATTATCACGCCGGTGGGGTTATACCAAAAAAGGAATCGAAGAGAATAAAGCAAAAATTATTGTATGTGCCCATAACTTTCATGGAAGAACGAGTTCTGTTATTTCGTTTAGTAGTGACCCTTCGGCCTATACTAAATTCGGCCCGTTTATGCCAGGATTTGTAACCATTCCTTTTAATGATTTGACAGCATTGGGTGAAGCACTGCAGGATAAAACAGTTTGTGCGTTTCTGGTAGAACCCATTCAGGGCGAAGCAGGAGTAGTAATACCAGATGAAGGTTATTTAGCAAAAGCAAAACAATACTGTGATGATGCTAATGTATTATTCATTGGCGATGAAATTCAAACCGGGTTATGCCGCACTGGTAAAATGCTTGCCTGCGATCATGAATTGGTAAGGCCCGATATATTACTATTAGGAAAAGCGTTAAGTGGTGGGGTATTGCCCGTTTCAGCAGTATTGGCCGATGATGAGATCATGTTAACTATTAAACCAGGCGAACATGGTTCAACCTATGGAGGAAACCCTTTGGCATGTAAAGTAGCGATGGCTGCATTAACTGTTTTAAAAGAAGAAAGATTAGCCGAGAATGCCATGGAAATGGGTCAATTACTAAGAAGTGAAATAGAAAAAATAAATTCGCCACATGTAAGTTTAGTTAGAGGCAAGGGCCTTTTGAATGCCATGGTAATAACCCATACCAATAAAGAAGCGGCCTGGCAACTTTGCTTAATAATGAAAGAAAATGGATTGCTGGCTAAACCAACCCATGGTGATAAAATAAGATTTGCACCACCACTGGTGATTAATAAGGAACAGATACTAGAATGTGTTGGCATCATTAAGAATAGTCTTCAATCATTGTGAGTGAACTTGAAAAATATAAACAATAAATGACCGTTGACAAGAATGAATTAAGCGACTAATTTTCGTTTGGTTGATTTCTGAACGGAACAATACCTTCATACAAAAATTAATGGATACGCACCTTCACCACGACGAACTTCACTTAACCAGCTCCGACTTATTAAGAGATGTTGTAATTGGAATGAGCGATGGACTTACCGTTCCTTTTGCATTAGCAGCCGGCTTAAGTGGAGCAGTTGATTCTACCCATATTATTGTAATTGCCGGTATTGCAGAGATCGCTGCAGGTTCCATTGCTATGGGACTTGGAGGATATCTGGCAGGTAAAACCGAACAGGATCATTATAACAGCGAAGTAAAAAGAGAATATGCCGAAGTAGAAAATCTTCGGCATCGGGAAATTGAAGAAACAAAATCTTTTTTTGCGGGTATAGGTTTGAGTGAGGAACTTCAAAATAGAGCGACTCAAGAAATTTCGCAGGATAAACACAAATGGGTTGACTTTATGATGAAATATGAATTGGGGCTCGACAAACCCGATCCAAAACGTGCTACTAAATCAGCACTTAATATCGGCCTATCCTATGTGGCTGGGGGACTGGTTCCTTTGAGTCCTTATTTTTTTATTTCAGATCCTATTGGTGCTTTGAAAATATCTCTTGTAGTTACCTTACTCTGTTTATTTGTTTTTGGATGGTTTAAAAGTAAAATCACAGGCATTCATCCATTTAAAGGTGCATTGCGGGTAATGCTTATTGGGGCCCTGGCAGCAGGGGCAGCATTTGGCGTTGCAAAATTATTTGAAGGCTGATTCACTTTTTTGTTTGCTTCTCCGCTAATTTCAAATCAGGAAACACTGCCATTAACAGCATTATAACTGATGAAATTAACATCAACCACAAACCTTCTTTTCGTTGTGGGCAAATACCATGATAACATCCAGAAAAAAGAATAAAGCTTTTGATTGCATATGCAACAACCAATGCCGTTATAACAAGGTTCCATCGCTTTGCCCACACTTTGGGCAGTATATAAAATAAAATGGCAAAAGTAGTAAGCACTAAAAAAACTTTACCTGGTTTTCCATACATATTATTTTCAGAAAAAAATCCTGTAAAGTTTTTTTGTAAGTCGGGGTGAAAAGTCCAGGGTAAAAAACTTGCAATCACCAATAAAGCGGCGGCACCTATTCCAATCCATTGCGAATATTTCATGTATATGAAAACGTTTTAAATGGTACATTAAAAAACCTGTGAAGTTTTTAAAACCGCACAGGTTTAAGATAATGAGGTCCCGACCAGATTTGAACTGGTGTAGGAGCTTTTGCAGAGCTCTGCCTAGCCACTCGGCCACAGGACCATAACAAATCATTTTTCAATTACTCTTTCGGTAATTATTTGAATGGTCAAAAGTAGGTTTTTTATCGGATATTTGAGAATCACCTTTAACAAATTATGCATCGAATTCAGGAATCAGAACTAATCATTAACCAGCGTGGGGCTATCTATCATCTGGATATACATCCACAGGAGTTAGCACCTCTTATTATTACTGTTGGAGATCCGGGCCGTGTTGCTGAAGTCAGTAAATATTTCGACAAAGTCGATTATCAATCGAACCACCGTGAATTTATTTCGCATACTGGCGCCATCGGAAAAAAAAGAATAACTGTATTATCGTCTGGTATTGGACCCGACAATATTGACATTGTATTAAATGAATTGGATGCCCTTGTTAATATTGATTTTGATAGTCGAACCATAAAACCTCAGCTTAGTTCTTTACAAATTCTCCGTATAGGAACATCGGGATCTTTGCAGCAAGATATACCTGTTGATAGTTTTGTTGCCTCCACGCATGGATTGGGTATCGACAATCTTTTAAATTTTTACCGGTTCACACACAATAACGAAGAGGAACAACTGATTCACTCTTTCATCACCCAAACACAATTGCACAATCACATTTCACAACCATATATCAGTAGCGCAAATACGTCGCTACTTAAAAATTTTGTTAGCGGATTTCATCAAGGTATTACAGTTACCTGCCCGGGGTTTTATGGACCACAGGGAAGGGTATTGCGGTTAGGTCTTAGTAATCCTGAACTCGTAAATCGCCTTACTCAATTTAGTTTTGGACAGCACCGCATTACTAATTTTGAAATGGAAACCTCCGCAATTTATGGATTGGGAAAACTATTGGGTCATCAATGTTTAAGTATTAACGCCATTGTTGCAAACCGGGTGGCCAAACAGTTTTCAAAAGATAGTAAAGCAGCGGTTGATAAGTTAATTGTAAAAACATTAGATATCCTAAGCAATTTGTAGTTTATACCTAATTTTACGATTAGCTATTTTTTTTCTAAATTTCTTAAATCAACTATTTATTCATGGCCAATAAACTCAACAGATAGTCTTACTCAATGACCATTCATTTTTATAAATACCAGGGCGCAGGAAACGATTTTATCATTCTTGATAATAGAAACGAACAATATAATTCATTAACAGCCGAACAGATCAAAAAATTGTGTGATCGCAGGTTTGGAATTGGTGCTGATGGATTGATGCTTTTGAACAATAAAGAACAATACGATTTTGAAATGAAGTATTATAATGCCGATGGAAGGGAAGGCAGTCTTTGTGGCAATGGAGGAAGATGTATGGTAAAATTCGCTTTCCATCTAAATATTGTAAGGAGTACCTATAAATTTCTCGCAGTAGATGGCAAGCATGAAGCTATTATTAACGATCACGGTATTGTAAGCCTGAAAATGAACGATGTAAAAGACATTGAAGAATATCATGGCGATTACATTTTAGATACCGGTTCTCCACATTATGTGAAAATCGTAAGCAATATAACGGAAATGGATGTAGTCAATAAAGGAAAAGATATCCGATACCATGACCACTTCAAAAAAGAAGGGATTAATGTAAACTTTACCGAACAACAAAAAGAAGATAGCATTTTTGTTCGTACCTACGAACGTGGCGTTGAAGACGAAACGTTTTCATGTGGCACAGGCGTTACAGCCGCCGCCCTTGTTTGCTTTCACAATCCACTTGGCTTTAATGATGTTACTGTTTATACGAAAGGGGGGAAGCTAAATGTAGAATTCGACCGAATAGATAGCCAAACCTTTTCAAATATTTGGTTGCGTGGCCCCGCAGAAAAAGTTTTCGAGGGAGAATTTATACTAAATAGCTAAGATGAAACAAACACTAAGTATCGAGGAAATACTTGTATACACCAATTTGGCATTTAATCAATTTACCGAGGGCATCAAGCAGAAAGACGAAGCTATATTTTTTAGAGCGCTACATGAAAATACCTGGTCAATCGCACAACATATCCAACACCTAATCATTGCTACCCGAACTACCACCGCAGCCTATGCGCTTCCAAAATTTGTGGTTCGTTTTGTGGGGGGCAGACCCAACAGGCCATCCTATTCCTATGATGTATTGGTTGAAAAATACCTTGACGCAATCAGAAATGGCGGAAAAGCTACAGGCAGGTATATACCAAAAAAAAATACATCTTTAATAAGTAAAGAAAAAATAATTAATAATTGGCAAAGGACTTCCATTACTTACTTAAAGGCAGTCAAAAAAAACTGGACAACAGAGCAACTTGATAAGTATTCTGTTAAACATTCTTTATTAGGTATGATTACACTCCGGGAATTATGTTATTTTACTATTTATCACACCCAACACCATCTTGCCGGCATAAACAAACGGTAGCTTATAATACTGCTATTATTATTTGTCAATTTTTATGTCAGATCATTAAAATTCTAAATAATTACCAACGGAAATAATAAGGGTTATTTTGTAGTTTATTAAATTAGTTATTTCGGCAATAGTCAAAGCCCCTAACTTCAATCTTAGTTGCAATGAGTATGCTTACTATTTATTGCAATGAATAAGGAATAACGATCAACAGCTGGTTATTCCATTTATTGATATTCGCCTGTTTGTAAACCTACCATCCTTTAAAAGCATATCCCCCACCCTGTGAGTTAGCCAATTGCGAAACCACAAATTCAAGTATATGCTAAATCCCTCCATCAATTTCAAGGTGGGGGACGCATTGTC
>JBJXDV010000465.1:0-5086 GCA_046153465.1 Chitinophagaceae bacterium | reverse complement strand
TTACCGCTTCCGTCTGTCGATCTGCTCGGTAAGGTTTGTGAATAACCAGTAACCAATGATGAAAAAAATGAAAGGCAGAATAAGAGTTTCATAGATAGAAAGAAAAAAAGCCCTGCTATCAGGGCTTTTCATTTAATTATTATTGTTTAGGATTCTTAACTGGCGCACTTCCTGCGGCAGGTGGGTTATATACCAATTCGTTATCTGGTACATCCCAATAATCAAGATAATTATAGTTTATCGATGCGTTTGTATTTACAACGATAGTGCCATTTGGACCTGTAGGCGACAATACCGTAACTCCAGATCTTCCACCACCTGTTGATACATCATTGATTACTCCCCAACGACGGGCATCATAAAAAGCAAGGCCCCTGAATGCCATTGCAATTCTTCTTTCTTTTCTTAATTCTTCTTTTGCCTGCGCCAGTGTTAATCCAGTACCACTAACAGCCGGCAAGCCCGCTCCCTGTAAAGTTCGTACCTGATCAATTATAGCAAGTCCACCGTTAATATCGTTGCTATAAATTTTCGCCTCTGCAAGCATCAGTTGGTTTTCTACATGATGCCCTGCAATATAAAGTTCGTATTCGCCTACAGTTCGGGTACCCATTACAGCTACACCAGCCATTCCAGCGCCACCATCTATTAAATCCCAACTCGTATTAAATACATTTCCGCGGTCCGTATTTCCGACCCATGGAGAGGATTTCTTTGCGAAATTATTTGTAAATCTTTTATCTCCTGCTTTAAAATCATTAATAAGTCTTTCACTCACCCGATAGCCGGGTTCTGAACCTACTGAAATAGCAGCCGTAGTACCAGAATTTGCTGAAATGAAATCGGCGCTTTCGTTTGAACGACCGGTAAATACATTGTCTGCTAGCTTTATGCCATCAGATGCAAGTGTCATAATACTGGTCCATTGTGCAGCACTCATTGTAGCAGAAGGAGTATTCACGAGAATATTCCTGGCCTTCATCGTATTTATATTTCTTTTCCATTCTGCAATTGAAGGAACTTTGCCTAAGCCTACCTGGAAAAAACCAGGAATTATTTTTCCTAACACAGTTTGATAGTCTCCAGTATTGGTAGCACCTCCGAGAGCCGCGGCACATTTGTCGAAATTAACAGTGGCCTCGTCAATGATTTTTTCTTTTGTTACATAGTTACCGTTCGTTGCACCAGAAATATCAGTGATAATACCCGCATAATAAAAAGAACCGATACGTGAATAGGCATATCCTTTCCACCAATAGGCCCATGCTTTTATGGTACTCTTTTTCGTAGCAGCATCGCCGGTAAATTCAATATCATCTACAAGGGCTAAAATTCCATTACAGCTACCAATAAGCGCATACATATATCCCCACTCATAATAAAACGGATTGTCGCCTGCATTTGCATTTCTATTGATTGCTCTCAGGGTAAGTATTTGTTTGTTTGGAGAGTTCGGATCCAGAATTTTAGTTCCGTTATCGATAACAACCCAATCCGGGCATGTCCACTGATTAATATATTGATTGGCTGCTTCTACACCAATTACATCTCCCATTAAATCATGATAGCTAACAGGATCGTTCCAGAAACTACCATTAAAGCCTCCATATTTTAAACTGCCTGCTCCTAGTCCATTAAAATAAATACCTCCTTGTGAAAGTGCGATAATACCTGATTCCGTTTTTGCACTTGCTGGTGTTGGTTGATTCGGATTCTTAACATCCAATTGTTTTTTACAGGCAAAAAGTATTCCTGTAAAAACAATTGCTAAGAATAAAAATTTATATTTTTTCATAATTGAAATAACTTTTAAGTTTTAGAATCCAATATTGATACCTGCCTGGTAAGATTTGAAATTGGGTAATGTACTATGATCTGTACCTCTGTCCCATGGCGAATTAGTACCACCTGAGCTATTTTCAGGATCCATTCCTGTATATTTTGTAATGGTAAACAGATTTCTACCAGACAATACTACCTGCAGTTTTCTAAATGGTTTAATATTTACAATTTTAGCTACATCCAATGCTACAGAAAGATTACGCAATCTGGCGAAAGATCCATTTTCATAAAAATAATTTTTTGTACCATTTCTTGATACCTGTGCGTATACTCCACGATAAAATGCTGTCCAGGCACCAGTTTGTCCATCAATAGTAATTGGTTTTTCATAATCACTATTGATACCATCTCTATACATCCACTCTTTGGTTTGGTTATAAATATGGGCACCGTGTATCCAATCTAACTGAACAGAAACGGTAAGAAAATCTTTATAAGAAAATTCGTTGATAAAAGACATATTGAATTTGGGATTCGGATCTCCAAATGTATATTGGTTAGGAGTAAAATAAGGTTGCTTAGTAGTTTTGTTAACAACCCAGCCATTGCTTGCCAAGGTATAATTTCCCTGCTCAGCCTTATCAATATATGGATTACCACTCGCATCTACCTGGTCTACGCTATGTAAACCAAGAAATCCATAAATCTGTCCTACTTTCTCTCCCGCTCTAAGTACATAGTTGGTACTACCTGCACTTGAAATAATAACAACTTCCGGACCTTTCACAGAAGAAATTATTGAAACTTGTTTAGAGTAGTTTGTAGTAAAGCTCCAGCCAAAATTTTTAGAGCTATAGATATTTGCATTTATCGAAGCTTGAATACCGTGTGATTTTAATCCAAACACGTTATCAACTATATTACCTGTACCAGTAGACGGAGCTGCATCCAAATTCCAAATAGCATTGTCCGTTCTCCTATCCCAATAGGTTAAAGAGAAATTGATATTTTTAATCCAACTTCCTTTGCCTGCTTTAAAGGTTATATCTGTTCCAACTTCTAGTTCTTTTGAAACCTCAACGTTTAAATTTGGATTAGGTTGAGAGGCACTTACATAAAATGCATTGCTATTACCATAGGTTTTTGTACTTAGCGTTACATAACGCTGAAATGGCCCGGGTTGAATACCCGCTTCACCATAAGCAGCACGCAATTTAAATTCGGAAACTACTTTACCCAATTTACCATCCGACCAGAAGTTCATAGCAGAGAGACGAACATATGCATCTCCTCTGGGGAAAGTAAAGGGCTTGGAACCTTGTCCAAACGCCGAAGAGTAATCGCTTCTTATACCACCCGAAATACCAGCAATGTCACCATAATCAAATCGCTGGGTAGCTACGTATCCATAAGTGATAAAAGGTTCTGTATAATCTTGAAAGATTTTATAGGTCGTTGCCTGGCTTGCCGTAAATGGCGAATAGGTTGGTACTCCCAGTCCATAAGACCCAAAAGCTTTATATTTATTATTTCTATAATCAAAAGCTCCCTGAGTAGTTGCGATGATTGGAATTTTAATATGAAAATCTTTTTCAAAATCAAATCGAATCGTCGCGGTTGTAATAAAATTTTGAAAAATCGTTTTGTACCGGTAGTCGCTAATTTCCCCGGTATTGTCGGGGTTATTAAATGAAACATAATGATCCGTTGCAATGGCGCTTACATCTTCCGACTGGTTCAATACTTTTTTTGTATAGTCTTCTGTGCGGTAATTCAATCCGTATTTTGCATCCAACTCAACAAACCTGTTTAGTTTATAATTCAGGTTTAAGCTTTGAACCACGTCAACTTTATTATCAACCGTACCAGAATATTCGTTGGTATAATTTGGATTGTTACCATTTACACCCGCTGCATTTCCTATAAATACGGTGTGGTGCCCATCGGGCGTTAAAAAATCATAATCTGCAAAAGGGCGAGAATTAAAAATAGGATAAACAAGTCCCTGATTTCCATTAATCGTATTCTTCGTATATACTAATTGGGTAGTTGAACGGAACTTAAGATTTTTTGCAACCTCAAAACCAATATTCGAAATGAAATTAGAACGATCGTTATAACCCATTTTTCTGAAATTACTTTCCTGTCTGTTGTTCGAGGCAGAGATAGAGAAATCAAGTTTTTCTTTACCGCCAGAAATTGTAACTGAATTATTATAAACATTGGCAGGAACAAAAAATTGATTAAAGTGATCGTAATACTTTAAGTTTTTATCATAAGCCTTGTTGGTTTGATTGTTTGGATTCAAAGCATCCCAAATAAGGTTAGAGTTTAAAACACCGGTTGCAGGGTCGTAGACAAGTGGACTACCGTTACCTCCAATTACTTCGTTGTTGGCATTGGTATTAAAGGCATGTGTTTTTGCTTTTCCCAGTCCACCAATATTGAGGTAAGTATTTTGAGTGATGCTTGAAGAAATATCAATATTCAGTTGACCGGCTTTTCCTTTTTTAGAGAATAACTGAATAACCCCGTTGGCTCCTTGTGCACCATAAATAGTTGCTGCTGCGGCACCCTGAATTACTTCTACTCTTTCTATGCCAGCAAGATCAATTGAATTGATATCTGTTGCTGCTAATTGAAGACCATCCAAAAGAATCATAGGATTGGTACTTCCCTGGAGTGTGTTGATCCCTCTCAAAAGAATTCGCGCCTGGGAGCCTGGTACACCGCTAATACTACTGATTTGCGCTCCGGCAATTTTACCTACCAGTGCCTGATCAATAGAAGCAGTTCCACCTTGAGGTAATTTATCAGAGGTAACTGCTTCAACAGAAATGGCCAGTTTCTTCTTACTTGTTGCTACTCCTACACCGGTAATCACAACTTCACTTAATGCTTTAGTGTCTACATCAAGTTGGATCGTTAAACTGGTACCAACATGTGCCTTAACCGATTTTTCAGCATATCCGATGCTGGAAATCTCGAGTGTTACATCATCTTTGGTAGTCTTAAGAGTGAAAGAGCCATCGGCCTTGGTAGTGGTCGCACCACCGCCTTTAATTCTGATTGTTGCTCCAGGAATCGGAGAGCCGTCTTTTGAATCGGTAATTTTACCAGTAATTTCCTTCGTTTGAGCAAAAAGCATATTGCACATAAAAATGCAGATGCTTGCAAACAGCAGCAGAAGTTTTCTCATGTTGTTGGTTGTTTAGATTAGAATTTTTATAAAACTATGTTAATTTTCATAGCTTTTGTTTAACAATGACAAATAATAAAATGCATATGCTGCTTTCTTATTTAT
>JBJXDV010000464.1:0-3055 GCA_046153465.1 Chitinophagaceae bacterium | reverse complement strand
GTGACTTCGCAAAAAACATCATATAGTGGTACAAGTGCATAACCAAAACCAAACATTATCACCGTAAGTATTGTTAAAAGAAATGTTGTTCGTTTAATACTACGAACTTTAATCATTTCACATTACTTAAAATAAATCCTACATAAAAAGAAAAAGCAATTAGTCCTAAAATTAATGCTAATCGTTTACTTCTTTTTTTGGCTATTTCATTATTATTTTGAAATGCTTTTTTAGCCATTAATAGTCCATTAAAGCTTTTGTGACTTTCGGTGGCTTAGTGAATGAATGGTATGGCGGAGGTGAGCTTAATGTCCACTCCAAACCTCGTGCGCCTTCCCAAACTTGGCTGGTAGCTTTTTTACCGCCTAAGACACATTTGATCACTATATATACGAATAACAATTGTGAAATACCATACGCAAAACCGCCGAGACTTGAAACCATATTAAAATCTGCAAACTGAACGCTGTAATCTGGAATTCTTCTAGGCATACCTGCTAAACCAAGAAAATGTTGCGGAAAGAAAAGCACATTTGCAAAAATAGTCGATAGCCAGAAATGTATCTTAGCTAATTTCTCGTCATACATATTACCAGTCCATTTAGGAAGCCAATAATAAACAGAGGCCATAAGGGCAAATACTGCGCCTGTTAATAAGACATAATGGAAATGAGCTACAACAAAGTAAGTATCATGGTATTGGAAGTCAACTGGCGTAATGCCGAGCATAAGACCTGAAAAGCCACCAATTGTAAAAAGAATCACAAATGCTAATGCAAAAAGCATGGGAGCCTCAAAAGTCATAGCCCCTTTCCACATTGTTGCTACCCAATTAAATACTTTAACACCAGTCGGAACAGCAATTAACATCGTTGCATACATAAAAAATAATTCGCCATTGATAGGAAGTCCAACCGTAAACATATGGTGAGCCCATACAAAGAAAGAAAGAATTGCAATTGAAGCTGTTGCGTAAACCATAGATGCATATCCAAAAAGCGGTTTACGAGCAAAAGTCGGAATAATTTGAGAAGCGATTCCGAAAGCTGGTAGAGCTAAAATATAAACTTCTGGATGTCCGAAGAACCAGAAAATGTGCTGGAACAATACTGGGTCACCGCCACCGGCAGCATTAAAAAAGCTTGTACCAAAATATTTATCTGTTAATAGCATTGTTACAGCGCCTGCTAAAACAGGCATCGAAGCAATTAGTAAAAAGGCTGTGATAACCCAAGTCCAAACAAACAAAGGCAATCTCATTAATGTCATACCTGGCGCTCTCATATTGAATACTGTTGCAATGATATTAATTGCGCCCATGATAGATGAGATGCCTAGAAAATGAACTGCAAATATTAGAAACGGAAATGCTTTTCCTGTTTGAAGCACAAGAGGTGGGTACATAGTCCAGCCGCCTGCAGGGCCTCCGCCTTCCATAAATAAAGTACCTAAAAGAAGTGCGAAAGCAAAAGGCATAATCCAAAAACTCATATTATTCATACGAGGAAGCGCCATATCAGGAGCGCCAATCATAATAGGTATCATCCAATTAGCAAGACCAACTCCAGCGGGCATCACAGCTCCAAAAATCATTACTAGCGCATGCACAGTAACCATCGAGTTATAAAATTGTGGGTCTACAAACTGAAGTCCTGGTTGAAATAACTCTGCACGAATAATCATCGCCATTGATCCGCCAATAAAGAACATAATCAATGAAAATACTAAGTACATCGTACCTATGTCTTTATGGTTTGTTGAAAACAACCAACGTTTAATACCTGTAGGCTTATGATCGTGATGATCGTGATCTGCGTGCGCTATTGTACTCATTCTTAAAATCTTCCTAAATTAAAAAAATTAAATTTAAAATTATTTCTTTCTGCCAGCTGCTACATCTTTAGGCTGAATAATATCGCCTGTTTTATTACCCCAAACATTTCTTTCGTAAGTGACGACTGCAGCAATATCTGTGTCTGACAATTGCTCTCCAAATGCAGGCATATTATTTTTACCGTAAATCACCTGATGAATATGCTCAGGAATACGATCTTTTAGGTTTGCAAGTGGACTTCCATCGAGTGCTGGGAAAACTCCTTTAATCCCTTGTCCATTTGCTTGATGACAAGCTAGACAATTGGCTTTATAAACAGCTTCGCCTTTAGATTTTAACTCATCCATCGAAAGCTCTTTATCGCCACTATCTTTTTTAGATTTTAATGCAAGTTTTGTTTCTTGAACCCAAGCTAGGTATTCTTTTTCTGGAACAGCTTTTACTACAATGGGCATATATCCATGACCCTTACCGCAAATTTCAGCGCACTGCCCACGATAAGTACCTTCTTTATTAATTACTGTCCAGTTATCATTAATAAATCCTGGAATAGCATCTCTTTTCCAGCCTAAATCAGGGACCCACCATGCATGAATAACATCGTTCGCCGTTGTCATAATTCTAATTTTTTTACCTACAGGAAGCACAAGAGCTGTATCAGTATTTCGTAAATAGTTATCAGTAGTCTTTGGATCAATCCCTGAATTCCTCTGGCTAGCTTCAACACTATCAGTCGCCAAATTACTGTAAATAGTTAGATCTTCGTTTATGTAGTCGTATTTCCACTTCCATTGATACCCTGTTGCTTTGATAGTGATTTCAGATTTTGAAGTGTCATCCATTCTTGCAAGAAGTTTAGTTGCTGGTATTGCCAATGAAACAATAATAATAAAAGGTATAAGAGTCCAAATGATCTCAACGGTTGTGCTGTGAGAGAATTTTGCTGGTTTAACACCTTTTGACTTTCGATGATGGAATATAGACCAAAACATCATTCCAAAAACTAAAAAACCAATGACAGTACATACATATAGAGAAGTCATATGCATGTTATAAACATCGTGACTTATAGGGGTAGCTCCTTGTGTCATATTCAAACCCCAAGCAGCATGCAATATATCTGGGCTCAATAAGAATAGTGCCGACAAGATAACTGTGAAATTAGATAAAAATCTAGCCATACACTTATTCAAATGCATTTAATGTTCCTTACCGTAAAAG